>NZ_BAAAYN010000017.1:567301-649854 GCF_039536245.1 Cryptosporangium minutisporangium
GGCGCCCGCCGCGACCGCGGCCCGGTAGGCGGTCAGCGCGGTCGCGTCGTTCACGAGGCTCTCACCCTGCAGCACCTGCAGATACCGCCGCGGCATGCCGAGCTCGCGCCCGACCGCGGTGGCCGCCACCGCGTCGGGTGGCGCGACGATGGCCCCGAGCGCGAAAGCCGCGGCCAGCGGCATCCCGGGAATCAGCGCCCAGGCGGCCACGGCCACCAGCACGGTGCTGAACAGCGTGTAGCCGATCGACATCAGCAGGATCGGCCGCTTGTTGAGCCGGAATCCGCGCGACGAGCTCCGCCAGGCCGCCGAGTAGAGCAGCGGCGGCAGGAACAGCGCGAGGACGATCTCCGGATTCAGCGTGTAGTCCGGGACCCCCGGCAGATACGACACACCCAGCCCGACGAGGACGAGCAGAATAGGCGGCGAAATGCGCAGTTTTCGGGCGAGTCCGGCGACGAACGCCGCCCCGATGATCAACCCGAACACCGCCACCAGATCCGCGGTCTCGAAATGCACCCGGCCTCCTTGTTCTCCGGCCTGCCGGCCGCCGCCTTTATCGTGCCAGCCGATCAACTTTCACCAGGAACAATGGGAGGCGATCAAGGAGGCAAGTTGGCAATCTGCACACATATCGCCGAGTCGAACGACACCCAGCCACGATCCACCGGCTGCGAGGAATGCCTGGAAATCGGTTGGCGTTGGGTGCATCTCCGCACCTGCCTGGAGTGCGGGCACGTGGGCTGTTGTGACTCGTCTCGCGGCAAGCACGCGACCGCGCACTTCCACGACGTGAAGCACCCCGTGGTGCAGTCCGCGGAGCCGGGCGAGAGCTGGAAATGGTGCTTCGTGGACGAAGCGCTAGCACCGTGAAAAACCTCCGTTAACGGATGCTTCGGGGGCGTTGTCGCAGGTCATGGCAGCGCCCCCCACAGCACCGGACAACAGGGCACACTAACCCGCATGCGTAGTCTTCTGCTTACTTTCCGTAGAAGAAGCAACAGCCGCCCCCCGGAACCTCAGAAACCACCGCCGCGCTCGTTACGGGTTCTGCTGCTGGTGTCGTCGTTCAACGGGCTGACCCAGCGGGTGTGGTGCGCGCTCCGCGAGCAAGGTCATACCGTGGCGGTCGAGTTCGCCCGCGACGAGGAATCGATCGCGGACGCGGCTCGGCGCGCCGACCCCCAACTGATCCTGTGCCCGTTCCTGAAAGAGCGGGTTCCGACCGAGGTCTGGCAGAAGTGGACCACGCTGATCATCCACCCGGGTCCGGTGGGTGACCGTGGCCCGTCGAGCCTCGACTGGGCGATCAGCGAGGGGAAGACCGAGTGGGGCGTGACCGCGCTCCAGGCCGTCGAAGAGATGGACGCCGGCCCGGTCTGGGCGACCCGCACCTTCCCCCTCCCGGCCGACCCGCCGACGAAGTCGAGCCTGTACAACGGACCGATCGCCGACGCCGCGATGAGCTGCGTCGAGGAAGTGCTCGCCAAGCTGGACGATCCGGACTTCCGACCCACGCCGCCCGAAGAGCTGGCGAAGATCCAGGTCCGACCCCAGATGCGCCAGGCCGATCGGGCCTTCTCCTGGTCCGAACCGGCCGAGGCGATCGTCCGCAAGATCCGCGCCGCCGACGGCACGCCGGGCGTCCGGACCGAGATCGCCGGGGTGCGCGTCTGGGCCTTCGACGCGTACGTCGGTCCGCGTCAGGCGGATCCTCCGGGCACCGTCGTCGCGTGCCGCGACGGAGCGGTGCTCGTCGCTGCCGGTACGGGCAGCGTGTGGCTCGGCCACCTCAAGAAAATTCCGGACGAAACACCGCGCGCCAAAAATGGAGTCAAGCTACCGGCGGCGCTGGTACTCGCCGACCACCTCCCCGACGGGCTGACCTCGCCCACCGCCGCCGCGCCGACCGTCGAACAGTGCGGTCCGGGCCGGGTCCACTACGTGCGCCGGGGTGAGATCGGGTACGTCGTCCTGGACTGTTACAACGGCGCGCTCGCCACCGACGGCTGCAACCAGGCCCTGCACGCGCTGCGGCACGCCATCCGGCAGGACACGCTGGCGATCGTGCTGCGCGGTGGCTCCGGGCCGTTCTGCAACGGCATCGATCTCAATCGCATCGAAGCCGCGAGCAACCCGGCCGCCGAGGCGTGGGCGAACATCACCGCGATCAACGACGTCTGCCGCGAGCTGATCACCTGCCGCAACCAGGTGACGATCGCCGCGTTCAGCGGCAGCGCCGGCGCCGGCGGTGTGATGCTCCCGTTCGGCGCCGACCTGGTCGTCGCCCGCGACGGGGTGGTGCTCAACCCGTTCTACGAGATGGGTCTCACCGGCTCCGAGCTGCACACCTACACGCTCCCCCGGCGCGTAGGCCCGGACGTGGCGAGGCGGCTCCTCACCGACGCGCTGCCGGTCAACGTGACCACCGCGCAGCGACTGGGGTTGGTGGACGAGATCGGACCACGCGACCCCGGCCCGTTCGGCAACTGGCTGCACGAGGTGGCACTGCGCTACCTCGACCGCGGCCTGCGGGAGCGGACGCTGCGGCGGAAGGCGGAGGTCCTCGACCGGGACCTCAGCGTCCGGCCACTCGACGCCTACGAGGCCCGTGAGCTGGGCGAGATGGCCCAGGACATGTTCGACGACCGGCAGGGGTTCGACGCCGCCCGCCGAGCGTTCGTGCACAAGCACGCCCCCGAGCGCACGCCCGCGCGTCTAGCCCTCCATCGAGCGCCAGGTTTCGTCCGCGGATGACGGTCCGCGGATGACGGTCCGCGGATGACGGTCCGCGGATGACGGTCCGCGGATGACGGTCCGCGGATGACGGTCCGCGGATGACGGTCCGCGGATGACGGTCCGCGGATGACGGTCCGCGGATGACGGTCCGCGGATGACGGTCCGCGGATGACGGTCCGCGGATGACGGTCCGCGGATGACGGTCCGCGGATGACGGTCCGCGGATGACGGTCCGCGGATGACGGTCCGCGGATGACGGTCCGCGGATGACGGTCCGCGGATGACGGTCCGCGGATGACGGTCCGCGGATGACGGTCCGCGGATGACGGTCCGCGGATGACGGTCCGCGGATGACGGTCCGCGGATGACGGTCCGCGGATGACGGTCCGCGGATGACGGTCCGCGGATGACGGTCCGCGGATGACGGTCCGCGGATGACGGTCCGCGGATGACGGTCCGCGGATGACGGTCCGCGGATGACGGTCCGCGGATGACGGTCCGCGGATGACGGCAAATGGACGTTATCGCAGGCAGCGATAACGTCCATTTGCCGTTGTGGCGAGGGGAACCTCTCGGGCTACAGAGTGCCGATCACGCGGGACGCTGCACCGCGGCGAGCGTTGCTTCCCAGTCGATCGCGACGGCGTTGGCGTCGGTGGGTAGCACCCGGACCGCGAGATGCGCGCCCGGGAACGCGAGCGGCACCGCGGCTGGCGGTACCGGGTTGCCGATCCGGACCTCGTAGTCTTCGGCGTCCGGCCGGGTCACGGTCAACACGAACTCGTACAGGCTTACGCCGTAAGGGCTGCGCATGCCGAGCGGGCCGCTCGCCACGATCGTTGCCTCCGCCGGTGTTCCGGTCTCCAGCAGGTCGGCCGTGCTGGGCCCAGTGGCGTGATCGGATGGCAGGTCGTCGGTGTCGTTCACGTTCTGTTCAGCGAAAGGTCCCATGGCTCGCGACCGTACAAACGTTGCCGGGGGATGTCGCCGGAACTGACGCGCACCCGTCAGTGCTTTCTGTCCCCGGAACGTCTTACTCGGGCGACTCGCGGGGAAGAACGACGATCTGCGGCGGGTCGAACCGCACCGAGACCGTGTCCCCCGGCGCCGGTGCAGTGGCCGGCGGGCAGTGCGCCTCCAGCGGCGGCGCGCCCGGGATCGTCAGCAGTACCTCGACACGATCGCCCGCGAACGTCGCCACGTCCACCGTCGCCATGACGTCGCCTGCCGCCGGTGACAGCAGCACCCCGGCGGGCCGGATCAGAAGTGAGTGCCCGGCGAACCCAGCCGGTACCGGCCCCCAGGGGGTAGCCGCCTGGCCGTCCGCGACGGCCACGTTCGCGAAGCCGAGGAATCGAGCGACGAACTCGGACGCGGGCTGCTCCCAGACCTCGCGCGGCGTACCGATCTGGGCGATCCGCCCGGCGGCCATGACCACCACCCGGTCGGCCAGCGCGAATGCCTCTCGCTGGTCGTGGGTGACCGCCAGGACGGTGGTACCGAGACGGACGAACAGGCGCCGGAGCTCCACCACCAACCGCTCCCGCAGCGCCCGGTCGAGTTGCCCCAGCGGCTCGTCGAGCATCAGGAGCCGCGGCGACGGCGCCAGCGCCCTGGCCAGTGCCACCCGCTGCTGCTCGCCGCCGGAGAGCGTGTCGATCCGGCGTGACCCCGCGTCCGGAAGACCGACGAGTTCCAGCAGCGATGCGACGTCGACCCGGGAATTACCGAAGCGGATGTTGCCGGCCACATCGTGGTGCGGGAACAGCGCGTGATCCTGGAACATCAGCCCGACGCCACGGCGGTGCGGTGGTACCCGCGTGACGTCGGCGCCGTCCAGCACCACCCGTCCGGCAGACGGTTCCTGCAGCCCGGCAACCACACGTAGCAGCGTGCTCTTGCCGCTTCCGCTCGGGCCGAGGACGGCGACGACCTCGGAATCGGCAACGTCGAGGTCGACGTCGAGCAATGCGTTCTTCGACCCGAAGCGGACCGAGACGCCGGCGACCGACAGGCTCACAGCTCTCCTCCGGCGTTGCTCGGCCGCAGCCGGTCGAGCGTGATCAGCGTCGCCGCACAGACGACCATCAAGATCGTGGCCAGCGCCATCGCCTGGCCGCTGTTGATCGCGCCGGGCCGCCCGAGCAGCTGTGAGATCGCCACCGGGATCGTGGGGCTATCGCCGCGAGCGATGAACACGGTCGCGCCGAACTCGCCGAGCGAGATCGCGAACGCGAACCCGGCGGCCGCGGCCAGCGGACGCCAGATCAGCGGCGCGTCGACGCGCCACCAGACTTGCAGCGGGGGCGCTCCGAGCACCGCGGCGGCCTCGCGCAGCCGGTCGTCGATCGCCCGCAGCACCGGCAGCACCGCACGGACGACGAACGGCACCGCCACCAGGGCTTGCGCGCAGGGCACCAGGAGAGCCGAGTCCCGCAGGTCGAGCGGGGGTTCGTCGAGCGCGATCAGGAACCCAAAACCGACGGTCACCGCCGAGGTGCCCAGCGGCAGCATCAGCAGCAGCCCGAACGGTCCGGTCAACCGCCCCGGCCGGGCGAGCACGACCGCGGCGCAGACGCCGACCACCACCGCGATGACGGTCGCCGCGACCGCGTACCGGAGCGACGTCAGCACGGTCTCCCAGGCCGGAACCGGCAGCGCGCTGGACGCGTCGGCGTGGCCCAGCGCCCGCCAGTACGTGAGGCCGTAACCGTCCGCGGTCGCGAACGACCGCTCGACCAGCACGGCCAGCGGGATCAACAGGAGCCCGACCAGTACGACGAGGTTGATGCCGACGAACGTCCACTCGCCCCAGCCGCGCGGGGGCCGGGGCGTCGGTTCCGCCAGCCGCGCCGCCCGCCGCCGTCCCGTCAACAGACCGTCGACGGCGAGCAGCACGGCGACAGCGGCGAACTGCACCAGCGAGAGCACCGCCGCGCCGGAGAGGTCGAGTTGGTAGACGGTCCGGCGGTAGATCTCGACCTCGAGCGTGGCGTACTCCGGGCCGCCGAGGATCTGCACGATGCCGAACGAGGTGAACGTGAACAGGAACACCACCGACGCGGCGGCGGCGATCGCGGGCCGGAGCGCCGGGAGCGTCACCCGCCGGAACGCAGCGAGTCGTGAGGCACCGAGGACCCGGGCGGCCTCCTCCTGACGCCGGTCGAGCTGCGCCCAGACGCCACCGACGAGCCGCACCACGACCGCGTAGTTGAAGAACACGTGCGCGGCGAGGATCGCCCAGACCGTCCGGTCCAGCTCGACGCCGAGCAGGCCGTCCGGGCCGATCAACGCCAGGAACGCCGCCCCGACCACCACGGTCGGCAGCACGAAGGGCACGATGACCAGCGCCTTGAGCAGTGCCCGGCCGGGGAGCCGGTACCGGGCCAGCATCGCGGCGCCGGGCAGCGCGATCAGCACGGTGAGAACCGTCGAGGCCACCGCCTGCCACACCGTGAACCAGAGCACGTGCCGGACACCGGGGCTCGCGAGGAGCTTCCCGGGTGAGCCCTCCCCGAAGCCGATCCCGAGCAGGGACGCGACCGGGTACGCGAAGAAGAGCGCGAGGAAGCTCAGCGGAACGAACGCCAGCACGCCTCGGCCCCACCGGACCGATGCCGGGCGCCGAAGACGCCCGGCACTCGGCACGGTCAGCGCAGGACCGCGTTCGTCCACTCGTCGATCCACGCCTCACGGTTCTTCGTGATCTGGTCGGCAGGCAGCGTCAGCGGCTTCGCCGGGAGCGCCGCGTACTTCGTGAACTCCGGCGGCAACGGCGTGTCGGTGACCGCGGGCCACACGAACATCTGCAACGGGACGTCCTTCTGGAACGTGGGCGAGAGCAGGAAGTCCAGCAGCTTCTTCCCGCCCCCCGGGTTCTCCGCACCGTCGAGCAGGCCGGCGTACTCGACCTGCCGGAAGCAGGTGTCGGTGACGACCCCGGACGGGGCGTCGGCCGGCTTCTTCTCCGCGTAGACCACCTCGGCCGGCGGGCTGGACGCGTACGAGACGACCAGCGGCCGGTCGCCCTTGCCCTGCGAGCCGACCGTGAAGCGCTGCTGGTACGCCTCCTCCCAGCCGTCGACGACGAGGGCGCCGTTCGCCTTCAGCTTCGCCCAGTAGTCCTTCCAGCCGTCCTCCCCGTAGGTGGCGACGCTGCCGAGCAGGAACGCCAGGCCGGGCGAGGACGTCGCCGGGTTCTCGACCACGAGCAGGTTCTTGTACTCGGGCTTCAGCAGGTCGGCGTAGCTCGTCGGAGGCGCCACCTTCTTGCCGGCGAACCAGGCCTTGTCGTAGTTGACGCAGACGTCGCCGAAGTCGACCGGGGTGGCCTTACCGTCCGTGCCCTGGGTGAGGGCCGAGGGCAGCGCGTCGCCGCCCTTCGCCGTGTAGGAGGTGAACACGCCTGCGTCCACGGCCCGGGACAGGAACGTGCTGTCGACGCCGAACAGGACGTCACCCTGCGGGTTGCCCTTGCTCAGCACCGCCTTGTTGACCAGCGCACCGGCGTCGCCGCTGCGTAGGACCTTGACCGTGAGGCCGCTCTGCTTCTGGAAGTCCTTCAGGACGTTCTCGCTGACCGCGAACGACTCGTGCGTGACGAGCGTGACGGTCTTCGAGTCGGATTTGCCGTCCTCCGACGACGAGCAGGCACCGAGTGCCGCTAGCAAAACTCCGACCGCCAGTAAACGTGGGGTGCGCATCCGGTTCCCTCCGGAGTCGAGCACCGGGATGAGCCGTGGGGCGTGAAGTGTCCGGCGAGCGCCGGTTCTCCCTCCGCTGGCATTACCCAGAGCAGGTTCCACGGGTCGGCGATGAACGCTTGTCGCCCTCTCAGCCCGGCTGTCCCGAGCTCCCCGGCGGGTGGCTGACCACCCGCGACGACGATCCTAACCGCGAGTGGTTGAGACGACCCCATTGCGGTCACTACCTCGGTCATGGATGGTCCACGGCTCGCCGGTGCGCTGGAGGCGTTGCGCGGCACCGTCGCGCGCGTGCACCTCGGTCTGGCGGTGGCGGACGCGGAGAGCGCGCGCCGGTCGCAGTCCGAACTCGTCGGGCAGGTGGACGATTACCTGCTTCCCCGGCTGCGCCAACTGGACGCACCGATGCTGGTCGCGGTCGGTGGCTCCACAGGAGCAGGCAAGTCGACGCTGGTGAACACGTTGGTCGGCGCCGAGGTGACGAAGGCCGGCTGGCTGCGGCCGACGACCCGCGCTCCGGTGCTCGTCTGCCACCCCGACGACGTCGGATGGTTCGAGACCGACCGCATCCTGCCCGGGCTGTCCAGAACGACCGGGCAGGCGACGCCGGAGACGTCCCGCGACAGCCACGGCGGCGAGCAGGGCATCCGGACGCTGCGGCTGGTGCCGCACCACAGCATCCCGCCGGGCCTGGCGCTGCTGGACCCGCCGGACATCGACTCGGTGGTCGCCGAGAACCGGGACCTCGCGGGTCAGTTGCTGGCCGCCGCGGACCTCTGGATCTTCGTCACCACCGCGGCCCGCTACGCCGACGCCGTGCCCTGGGATCTTCTGCACACCGCAGCCCGACGCACCACCGCACTGGCCGTGGTGCTCAACCGCGTGCCGCCCGAGGGCGTCGGGGAGATCGGCGACCACCTCCGCTCGATGCTCGCCGCCGAGAAGCTCGGCGAGGCCGAGGTGTTCGCGATCCCCGAGGTGGAGCTGGACGCCGAACGCATTCCGGATCCGCAGATCGCCCCGCTTCGCGCCTGGCTGGACGGGCTGGCCGCGGACGCCGAGGCACGCGACACCGTCATCCGCACGACGCTGACCGGCGCGCTGACCAGTCTTCACGACCGGGTCACCGTCCTGGCCGAGCACCTGGACGAGCAACTCGGGAGCGCCGACACGCTGCGTGGACAGGCCGTCGAGCGGTACAGCTCCGCGGTCGACGACGTCGACGAGGGCGTGCGAAGCGGCACCGTGTTGCGCGGCGAGGTGCTGGCCCGGTGGCAGGAGTTCGTCGGCACCGGCCAGTTCACCCGGAATCTCGAAGCCCGGATGGGGCAGCTACGCGATCGGGTCACCTCGTTCTTCACCGGACGGCCGCCGGCTGCCGAGGCCGTCGGGCAGGCGGTCGAGGGCAACCTGCACGCGCTGGTGCGGGCCGCGTCCGACCGGGCGGCCGAGCAGACCACCGAGCTCTGGCGGTCCCACCCGGCCGGCCGAACGCTGATCCGGGACGACCTCCGCCGCTCGTCGGCCGAGTTCGGCCAGCGGTTGGAGGCGGAGATCCGCGCCTGGCAGCAGCGGGTGCTCGATCTCGTCCGGGACGAGGGTGGCCACCGCCGGAGCATCGCGCGGCTGACGTCGTTCGGCGTCAACGGTGCCGGGCTGGTGCTGATGCTCGCGGTGTTCGCCCAGACCGCGGGCCTCTCCGGCCTCGAGGTCGTCGTCGCAGGTGGGACGTCCGCGGTCAGCCAGAAAGTACTCGAGGCGATCTTCGGCGACGCGGCGGTCCGGACGCTCGCGGCCCGCGCCCGGGACGACCTGCTGAGCACCGTCGAGACACTGCTCGAAGACGAATTGCAACGGTTCGACGCGCTGGTCGACGACGCCGCGCCCACCGCCGACCAGGCGGCAGCGCTGCGCGAGACGCTCGCCGAGTTCGAGGGCGCGCTGGGCTCGTACCTGCGACAGCCAGGACTGGTCCGATGACGCTGCTCACCCGATCGGCTCCGGAACCGGCGCTCGGACGCCGTCTCGCAGCGCTCGACCAGATCGTCGCGCTGGGCCCCGACCGGCTCGACCCGGAAGCGCTGCGGATCGCCGAGCGGCTGTCCGGCAAGGCGGCGCAGCGGCTCCGCCTCGGTGCCGAACACACCGTCGTGGCGCTCGCGGGCACCACGGGTAGCGGGAAGTCCTCGCTGTTCAACGCGCTCGTCGGCACCGAAATCGCGACGACGGGCATGCGCCGCCCGGTGACGTCCACGGCGCAGGCGGCGGTCTGGAGCCCGGACGGCGCGGCGCCGATGCTCGATTGGCTGGGTGTACAGCGTCGGCACCACCTGGGCGAAGAAGGTGCGGATGAACTCTCCGGCCTGGTGCTGCTCGACCTGCCGGACGTCGACTCGGTGAAGGTCGACCACCGGCTCGAGGTGGACCGGCTGGTGGAGCTCGTCGACCTCGTCGTCTGGGTGGTCGACCCGCAGAAGTACGCCGACGCCGCCCTGCACGACCACTACCTCCGCCCGCTGCAGACGCACGCCGACGTCACGGTCGTGGCGTTCAACCAGTTCGACCGGGTGCCGGCCGGTGCCCGGGACGGTGTGCTGGCGGACCTCCGCGGGCTGCTGAAGCGCGAAGGGCTGGGCAGCGTCCCGGTGCTGCCGGTCTCCGCACGAACCGGGGAAGGGCTACCGGCGCTGCGTGCGCGGCTGGTCGACGCGGTGGCCGCCCACGAGGCGTCGGTCCGCCGGTTGAGCGCCGACCTGGGTGCGCTCGCCGAGGAGCTCGCGCCGGTGTGCGGTCCGTCCGGGGCGACCGACGTCGATCGTGCCGACCGGACCGCGGTGGTCGGCGCGCTGACCGAGGCCTCCGGGGCAGACGCCGTCGCGGTCGCCGTCGCCCGTACCCACCGCAGCCGGACCCGTGCCGCCACCGGATGGCCGGTGACACGGTGGCTCGCCCGGATGCGTCCGAGCGCCGCGACGCGTCTCGGGCTGCCGGGTGCCCGACTATCCGGCACCGACGACCCGAGCGAGCTCGTCCGCACCGCACTCCCGGGCCCCTCAGCCGTGCAGCAAGCCCGAGTGGACACCGCACTCCGCAACCTCGTCGACCGCTCCGCCGCCGGCCTCCCCGACCCCTGGCCGACGGTGCTGACCCGCGCCGCCACCGGACGCCGAGACCAACTCCCCGACCTCCTCGACCGCGCGGTCGCCGGAGCCGACCTCGGCCTGGGACGCCGTCCCCGCTGGTGGGCCCTGATCCGAGTCGTCCAGAACGTGCTGGCGCTGGTCGCGCTCGCCGGGGCGCTGTGGCTGCTCGGCCTGTTCGTCCTGGACTGGTTCCGGCTGCCGGAACCGCCGATGCCGGACGTCGACGCGGGTGGCTGGGAGTTCCCGGTGCCCACCCTGATGCTGCTCGGCGGTGTCGTCGTCGGGTTGGTCCTGGGCTTTCTCAGTGCACGCCTGGGAGCCCTCGGCGCCAGGAGGCGGGCAGCGCTCGCCCGGCGTCGGATCCGGAGCCGGGTCGAGCAGGTGGCCGCCGAAGCCGTGCTCGAGCCGGTCGGAGCCGAACTCGCGGCCCGCGGTGAGCTGTGTGCGGCGATCAGTCGCCTGCGAGCGCGCCGCTGACGCCGTCGTTGCGACCGCTGACAAGCGTCGTCGCCTCCCCGGTGCCACCGTCGGACCAGCGGATCCGCGCGAGCCACCGCCCGGGCGCAGTGGTCGCCGGACCGCTCAGCCGCAGCGGGGTGCCTGCGTTCACCGAGCGCTCCGCGGCGGGTGCACCGTCCGGCACCAGGTAGGAGTCCATCCGCACCGGCAGTGGTCCGGAGCCGGGGGCCGCGATCAACCGGACGTACACGTCGTACGTACCGGCTTCTGGTGTCGACAAATCGACGTGCTCGTCCGCGGCCGGTCCACTGCTGCGGCCCACTCGCTCGCCGCGCCGGTACACCGAGAGGTCGACGTCCGTGCCGAGCGGGTGGTCCTCGGAGGAGGTGGCGAAGCGGGCCAGCGCAGCGCCCTTCGGCACGGTCACCCGGAAGTGGGCGACACGGTCGGACGCCTCGGGATCGGACGCGTCGAACCGCGACGGCTTCCCGGTCACGCGCAGGCGCGCGGTGTGGCCCACACCGGGCACCGGTCCGGCGATCCGCGCGCTGAGCCGACCGGTGAAGCCCGGGACCACGGTCACCGTCTCACCGAGCGGAACCGCCGACGGTGCCGCGACGACGACCGGTGTGACCGCGATCGGCATCCGCACCTGGTGCGCGCCGTCCGACCAGATCACGGATCCGGCCGCGAGCTGGTCGTACGGTGCCGAGACCCGATGCGCGGTCAGCGTGAACGCCGCGGTCTCGCCCGGCCGGAGCGTCAGTCGGCTGGGCCGGACCGCGACGTCCACGCCGACCGGCTCGTCCACGCGCGCGGTGTACACCGCCGTGGTCTGCCCGACGTTCGTCACGGTCCGCCGCACGGTCCGGACGCCGGCCAGCGCGCCGATCACGACCGCCGGAGTGTTCTGCGCGCTGTACGGCGCGGTGGCGGCTGCCGCCGAGTCGAAGATCAGCCCCGGCTCCAGTGCCCCCTGGACCGAGAGCGCACCCGCGCCGTACTCGGCCGGCCCGGCGATCTCGCCGCCCTGGGTACTGATCGGCGCTCCGGCCGCGTCCCGGGTCGTCGCGGACGTCAGCAGCGCGGACTTCACCGCAGCGGGTGACCACCGCGGATAGCGGCTGCGCAGCAGCGCCGCCGCGCCTGCGACCTGCGGTGTGGCCACCGACGTGCCCGACCGGAGCCCGAACGGCGAACCGGAGCGGGCCGGCGGTACCGCCGCGACGACGTCGGTGCCCGGCGCCATCAGATCGGGGGCGAGCGAATCACCGTCCGGACCGCGCGCGGAGTACTCCGCCACTTCTGGACGGGCGGCACCGACGCGGCGCATCCGCGCGGGCTCCAGCGCGGCAGTGGGGCGCTCCGACCGGAGGTAGTCCCGCAGCCGTTCGTAGGCGCGCTTGTCGACGTGCACGGTCGGGACCGGGTGCGTATCGGCGGTGAGCTCGTCGACGTTCGAGTTGGCGAGCACCATGCCGACGCCCCCGGCCCGCGCGACCTCGGCGCTCTTCTCCACCCGGCCGTTCCCACCCCGGACGCAGAGCACGATCCGTCCGCGGACCTTCGCCGGGTCGAGGGACTGCCGCCGGCACCGCTCTGCGGACGTGTCTCGAACGCCGGGTGCGGCGGCGTCGGCGGCGTCGACCAGGCCGCGGTCCGGGACGCCGGAGCCCAGGCCGGCTCCGGTCAGCCGGGTACCGTCCCCGAGTCGCACCCCGGCCACCGGACGCCGATCCCAGGTACCGGCCCCGACCGTGGTGAGCCACGGCTTGCCGTGCGCCGTGTCGGCGGCCGGTCCGCCGTTGCCTGCCGAAGCGGCGACGAACACCCCTGCTTGGGCCGCCCGGTACAGGGAAGCGGCGAGCGGGTCGTCGGCCGGCGAGCCACCGGACGCACCGTCGACCGCCACGCTCAGCACGTCGACGCCGTCGGCGACCGCCTGGTCCACCGCGGCGACCGTGTCGGACTCGGCACACGTCGCTTCGCCGTCGAGGCGCCAGCAGGCCTTGTAAGCGGCGATCCGGGCCGCGGGTGCGACCCCGGAGACGGGGCCCAGCGGCGTCGGAACGTCGTCGGCGCCTGCGGCCACCGCCGCCGTGTGCGTGCCGTGTCCGTCGGAATCGGCGGGCGAACGCGCCTCGGACGCGTCCGGCGTCTTGCCGCCGAGCCCGTTCAGGTACCAGCGGGCACCGGCGAGCGCGCCTCGGCAGCGAAAGGACCCGACGATGCGGCCGGCGTCGCACGTCCCCCGGAATCGAGGCGCCGGTGGACGCTTCCCGGTGAAACTGGGGTGGTCCGCCAAGATGCCGGAGTCCACGAACCCGATCACCGTGCCGGCACCCGCTCGGTCGGGGCCGCCCAGCGACTTCCAGGCACCGCTCGGCCCGGGCAGACCCAGGAACTCGGTGGTGCCGACCGGCTCGACGGCGTCCAGCGTGTGGACGGAGTCCCGGGTGACCGACCGGACGCCGGGGAGCCGGCGCGCGGCCGCCACCTGGTCCGGTGTGAGCGCGGCCGCGAACCCGTTGAGTGCCCAGCGGTAGGCGTAGACCGGCCGGACGCCCGGCAGCTCGGCCAGCACCGCCCGGCGCTGTCGATCCAGGTGGTCGCGGTATCGCCGGACGGCGTCGGAGTCCAGCGCGAGCCGCTGTCCGCGCCGCGGACGCGTGCCGACGAGTTCCGTTGCCCCGGTGGACCGACCGCCCGGGTACGCGGCGATCGGCTCACCCCGGAGCTGGACGACGTGCATCACCGCGAGAACGTCGGGCGCGGGCACCGGAGTGGCGACGGCGCCCGACGTCCAGGCAAGACCGAGCGCCAATCCGGCAGAGGCCGCCCCGACCGGCCGTCGCACGCCGGCCCAGGTCGCGGTGAACGCGGAGCGGTGCAGGTCCGTCGACGTCACCCCCAGGTTTGCTCAGACAATCACGAGCATACCCAAATGGGGCAAACCGACCAGTGTTAGCGAACCTCAGGCCGGTTGGTCGACCGGGACCGGAGGTGCCACGTGCACCCGCAGACCGCGGGCGACCAGCGCGTCCAGCACGTCCTTCGTCGCGTCGGAGTCGGTGATCACCGCGGTGATCGAGCTGAGGTCCGTGACCCGGTACTGCGAGACCCGGCCGAGCTTGGACGAGTCGGCCAGTACGTACCGCTCGAAGCTGCGCGCGATCATGTGACGCCGGACCGCGGCCTCCCCCTCGTGACAGCCGGTCAGACCGGCCTGCGGGTGGACACCCCCCGCACAGATCAGCGCGACGTCCGAGAATCCCCCGGCGAACACCCGCTCGGCCTCCGGGCCGGAGACCGACAAGTCGCCCTCGCGGACGTCGCCCGGCACCAGCTGCACCCGGGCGCCCGGGTGACCAGCGAGGTGCTGGGCGACGTGCCCCGAGGTGGTCAGGATCGAGCCCGCCCAGTCGGCGGGTAACGCCTTGGCCGCCTCGAGGACGGTGGTGCCCATGTCGAAGACGACCGTCTGTTGTGGCCGGAGCAGACGGACCGCATATCGGGCGATTGCACGTTTGGCCGACACCCGGGAGCCGACCCGCCGGTCCCAGTGCTCGGACCGCTTCGGCGCCCTGGTGGCTCCCCCGTACACCCGGGTGAGCTCACCACGTCGTTCCAACTCGTTCAGGTCGCGCCGAATGGTCTCGAGCGAGACGCCGAGTTGGGTTGCCAGGTCGTCCGCCCGCACCATGCCCCGCGTGCCCAGGGCGGTCACGATCTGCTGGCGGCGCTGTTCAGGGACCATCGCTCCTCGTCGGGGGAAGACGTCGGGAAACAGTGTGGACGCTGCACCAACCTCAATATTGCACAGCAGTCACACCCAAACAGCCGATCGACGATGTGCCCGAGGCTCCGGCTGCACCCAGGAGTGCACCGTGACCGGCGATGTCAGAGGGCCGTCGTGCCGCAACAGTCCTCTCTGGACAATCCTATGCCCAGAGGGAAGCAGATATGCCAGGGGGCCGGGCACCGAGTGCCCGGCCCCCTGGAAGCCACGTCAGTGCTGGTAGGTCGGTACCAGCAGGGCACGCGCCAGGGTGTGGAACGCCAGGTTGAACGAGACCACGGCGGGGGTCGCGTCCGGCGTGACGTCGAGCGCCTCGACACCCACCGCGTGCACCACGAAGTAGTAGCGGTGAACCTGGTCACCGGGCGGCGGAGCAGCGCCGCCGTAGTTCCGGGTCCCGTAGTCGTTCCGGACGTGGAACGCCCCACCCGGCAGGCTGTTGTCGTCGGCACCCGCGCCGGTCGGCAGTTCGGTGACCGAGGCGGGCAGGTTCACGGCGAGCCAGTGCCAGAACCCGGACGGCGTCGGCGCGTCCGGGTCGAAGCAGGTCACCGTGAAACTCTTCGTCTCGGCCGGGAAACCCGACCACGACAGCTGCGGTGAAACGTCCTGCCCACCGGCGTCCTTGGCCACCTGCGCCAGGTCCAGTTGGGCGTCCGCGCTCACGTCGGTGCTGGCCACCGTGAACGACGGAACCGCGGGCAGCAGCGCGTAGGGGTCGGGCGCCTGCGGACGGTCTAGCGGCATGGCTTCCTCCTCATCGATCGCTCCGGCAACCCTGCCACGCGACCGCACCACGACCCAGTCACTATGGGGTTTGTCGTCACCTAACGCGGGTACTGCCAAATCGCGTTCCCGCCGACATTTCGGAGGAGATCCCGTGCTGACCGACGTCGTCCGCCGCGTGGCGGACCCGGCGGAGAAGTTGCTCACCCAGTCCTTCCGCTTCGCGGGCTGGGTAGTCGGGCGAACGGCTGTGCCGGCGTTCAGGTTGGCCCGCTCGGCCGGTCGGCCGGTGGTCCACACGCTGGCCAAGGTCAGCCCGTCCGCCGCCGAAACGCTCTGGTCGCTGCTGCCGGGCGGCCGCCCTACGCGCGAGCCAGTGACCCCGACGCCGCCGATCCAGCCACCGAAGGCGACCAGGCCGCCGCACGTCGCCACCGTGCCGTCCGCGGCCGGTGCGCCGACTCCGGCCGCCGCCCACGCGGAAGCCGCCGCTCTCCTCTCGGAGGTGAGCCCGGACGCCGCGAAGTCCCTCACCGCGGCCGACGACCTGCCGGTGAAGAACTGGGACGGGTTGACGATCGCCGCGATCCGTCAGCGCACCCGCTCGCTCAGCGACCAGGACGTGCTCACGCTCCTGGCGTACGAGCGCGCGCACGCTGCTCGACCGGCCGTCATCCTCAACCTGGAGAACCGGCTCGCGAAGCTGCACCGCGTCAACGGAGCGACCGTCACTCAGCACTGACAAATCGCCACTTATACCGCTAGCCGCCTATAATGGCGGTTAGCGGTATTTTTGTGCTTCCCGGAGGGCGGTAGATGGGGTTGGGCCGGATCGACCGGGATGCGCTGATCGCACCGTACGACGTCATCGGTCATCCTCCGGCTCCGGACCTGAGCGCGCTCGCCGAACTGGCCGCCGAGATCGCCGTGGCGCCGACCGCCGTGATCAACCTGATGGGCGAGACCACCCAGCACTCGGTCGCCGGCTACGGACGCGACCCGGGTGTCTGCGATCGCGCCGACTCGATGTGCAACGTGGTCCTCGACGAGCCCGGTCAGGTCGTCGTCGAGGACACCCGCAGCGATCCCCGGTTCGCCGACAACCCGTTCGTCACCGGGGAGCGCGCGGCGTTCCGCTTCTACGCGGCGACCCACCTGCGTAATCCGCAGGGCTTGGTGCTCGGCACGCTGTGCGTCTTCGACGAGGAGACCCGCAGCCTCGACCACCGTCGGATCCGCGGTCTCGGCCTGCTCGCCCGCCAGGTGGACGACGCCCTCGAACTGCGTCGCCGAACATCCAAGCTGGTGGACGCCGTGGCGGAACTGGCCGAAGTCCGGGCGGAGCTGGCCCGCTCGAACGAAGCGTTGCACGCGTTCGCCGGCCAGGTCAGCCACGACCTGCGCAACCCACTGACCGCGATCAACGGGTTCCTCGAGGAGCTGCAGTACGAGGTTCCCCACGACACCCCGTCGTCCGAGTACGTGGCCAGGGCGCTGACGTCGACCCACCGGATGAGCGAGCTGATCACCGACCTGCTCGGCTTCTCCAAGCTCGGTGGCCAGCTCCGCCGCGAGCCGGTCGCGCTGCGCAACCTCGTCGAAGAGGTCCGGCACGATCTCGCTCCGGCGCTGTCCGCGGTCGGCGCCCGGATGGACGTCGGCCCGCTGCCGACCGTCCGGGTGGACCCGGCCCAGTTGCGGGCCGTGCTGCAGAACCTGATCTCCAACGCAGCGAAGTACCGGCACCCGGAGCGATCGCCGCTGATCGCGCTGCACAGCTGCCGACAGGACCACGCCTGGCGCATCGAGGTCGTGGACAACGGCATCGGCGTTCCGCGCGACCGCCGCGAGGAGGCATTCAGCCCGCTCGCCCGGGTGCACGACCCGCACGATTCCAGCGCCGAGGGCGCCGGCATCGGGCTCGCCACCGCCCGTCGGATCATCACCGCGCACGGCGGCCAGATCGGTCTGGAGGCCAGTCCGACCGGGGGCACGGTCGCCTGGTTCACACTGCCCGACCCGCTCGAGGGTGGTTCCCACGGCGCCGGTCACCGGCCCCGATCGGCTCGCGTTTCCTAGATCTACGCCGCTCGGCGCACCACCGCAGCCCGTGCCCGCTCCTGCAGCGGTGGTGACCGACGTGCGCCTCGCCTCCCCCGGCCGGTCCTACTCCGGCTCCGCCCCGCCCTCGTCGTCGTCCGGAGCCGCCCGCAGGACGACCGTGACGACGAGCCCTCCGCCGTCCCGGGCGACCGCGGTGACACGGCCGCCGTGGGTGGTCGCTATCGCGCGAACGATCGACAGACCGAGCCCTGCGCCGTTGGCGGTGACGCCTCGCTGCTCGGGCAGGCGGTGGAACGCCTCGAACAACGCGGGCAACTCGTGCGGCGGCACTGCCGGCCCCGTGTTGGCGACCTCGACTTCCACGGCGTCGTCCGCGCGCGTGCGGGTGACGAGCCGCACCCAGCCACCGTCGGTGTTGTAGCGGATGCCGTTCTCGACGAGGTTGTGCACGACGCGCTCCAGCAACTGGGCGTCCCCGACCGTGACCGCCTCGTCCAGTTCGTCCTGCAGCGTGACACCAGCGGTTCCGGCGTCCACCCCGGCCTGCGCCACCACGTGCGCGGCGACGTCGGCCAGGTCGACCCGGCGACGTTCAGTGAGCTCGTTCTCCGACGTGGCCAGCAGCAGCAGCCCGGTGATCAACCGCTCGTGCCTGGCGTTGATCTGGAGCAGGTCCTCGCCGAGACGCCGGGTGTCGGCGGACGCGGTCTTGCGTTTCATCGCCAGCTCGACCAGCGCGCGCCCCACCGTCAGCGGCGTGCGCAGTTCATGGCTGGCGTTCGCGACGAACCGCCGCTGCCCGTCGAACGATCGGTCCAGGCGTTCGAGCATCGTGTTGAACGTGCCGGCGAGCTCCCGCACCTCGTCGTCCGGGCCACGTAGCGGTATTCGCTCGTGCAGTCCGCTGCCCGCCGCGGGCGCCGACGCGATCCGCCGCGCGGTGTCGGTGACCTGGTGGAGCGGCGCCAGTACCCGGCCCGCGATGAGCCAGCCCAACGCTCCGGCGACCATGCCCACCAAGCCGAGCGCGATAGCGCCCTGGGTGAGCATCGAGGTCGTCGCCGCCTCGCGGAGCCGTCGCCGTTCCTCCTCCACCGAGCGGAGAACGTCCTCCCTGGCCACCCTCGTATCAGCGTCCGGAGGCGCGGACGGTGTCGCCGCTGTCGAGGGCGCGGCGGCCGACGTCGAGACCACCGGACTCGGGCCGGGGCCGGTGATCAGCACCTGCGTCCGCCAACTCGCCAACTGCTGGTTGAACAACGCGTAGGTGGTAGCCAGGAGCACCAGGCCGGCAACGAGGAACAGCCCGCCGTAGAGGAGCGTCAGCCGTGCCCGCAGGGTGACCCGCCGTCGAGCCGAGCCGGTCACGGGATCCGATATCCGACCGCGGTCACGGTCTCGATGATCGGCGGATCACCGAGCTTGCGACGCAACTTGAGGATCGTCAGCCGAACCGCGGGGCTGAACGGGTCGGCGTGCTCGTCCCAGACCTTCTCCAGCAGGAACTCCGCCGAGACCGGCGCACCGTTCGCCCGCAGCAACTCGGCGAGGACGCCGAACTCCTTCTTCGCCAGCGGAACGTAACTGCCGTCCCGGAACACTTTGTGCAGTGCCTGGTCCAACGTGACGCCGGCGCGGCTCAGGACCGGCGGTGCGGCCGGGCGGCTCCGTCTGCCCAGCGACTGCACGCGCGCCGCGAGTTCCGCGAACGCGAACGGCTTGACCAGGTAGTCGTCCGCGCCCAGGGTCAGCCCGGCGACCCGATCGGTGACGTCGGCGGCGGCGGTGAGCATCAGCACCCGCGCCGACGAGCCGGATTCGACGATCTGGCGGCAGACCTCGTCACCGTGGACCACGGGGAGGTTCCGGTCGAGCACGACGACGTCGTAGTCGTGCACGGCCACCCGCTCCAACGCCGCGTCGCCGTCGTTGGCGACGTCGACCGCATGGGCTTCTTCGCGGAGCCACTCCGCGATGGTGTCCGCGAGTTTGGGCTCGTCCTCGACCACCAGTACGCGCATCCGGGCCCACTCTCCGACAGCCTCGTCCAGCACCGCCACCATCGTCGCCGATCAGCGTGTTTCCTCCGCGTTGCGGCAGCACGAACGCGCCTCACCTGGGGAAACGCACAGTACACGGAGGAAACGGGACGCCGCGTTGGATCCATCACCGACCGGCCGGAATCAGAGCGGCCGGCCCGATCGAAGGAGACGACGACATGCGGCGAACTCGGCCACTGGCCCTCGTGCCGTTTCTGCTGGCGCTCGTTCTGGCCGGATGCGGATCGGCCGACGCCGACGACCAAGTGGCGTCCGCGACCAACGGCGCGACCGCCGACACCAGCGCATCGGCCACCCTCTCCCCGGACGAGATGGGCGTCAAGTTCGCGCAGTGCCTGCGGGAGAACGGCATCAACGTTGCCGACCCCGAGCCGGGCAAGGGCATCCGACTCCGGTTCGGCAAGGACACCCCCAAGGAGAAGGTCGACGCGGCGATGGAGGCCTGCCGCGAGTACAACCCGCAGGCCAACTCCACCGGAAGCCCGGAAATGGACGCCAAGAACCGGGAGTTCGCGCAGTGCATGCGGGAGCACGGCGTGGAGAAGTTCGCCGATCCCGAGCCGGGTCAGATGGGTATTCGGATCAACCCGGACATCGCCAATGATCCCGACTTCCCCGCCGCGCAGCAGGCCTGCGAGCCCGTCCTCACCGGTGGCCAGGGATGACGGTCACGGAGGTCGCGGAGCCCGCTACCGACAGCCGCCCACCACGGCGGCGCCGACGGCGGGGCGTCACCGCGCTGTTGGTCGCCGTCGGCGTGGCCTGCGCGGCGGTGGCCGTGTTGATCGTCCGGGAGACCAGCAGTTCAGCTGCCGAGTCGGCGGCGAGCGATCTACCTCCGAACACGGCGCAGGTGGCCCGGCGGACGCTTCGGGACGCCCAGACCGTGGACGGGCAGCTCGGCTACGGAACGGCCCGGACCGCGACCAGCCGCCTGGCCGGAACGCTCACCCGACTCCCGGACAGCGGGGCACAGATCAGCCGCGGGAAGGCGGTCTACATGATCGACAACGAGCCGGTCGTCCTGATGTACGGCAGCGTTCCGGCATACCGGAGCCTCACGGTCGGCGCCGAAGGACCGGACGTCGCACAGCTCGAGCGGAATCTGCGGGCACTGGGCTACTCCGGGTTCACGGTCGACGACACCTACACGTCGTCCACCGCGGAGGCGGTGACCGAGTGGCAGGACGACCTGGGGCTGGACGAGACCGGCACGGTAGAGCTCGGGCGCGTCCTGTTCGCTCCGGCGGCCGTGCGGGTGGACGGCCTGCAGGCGTCGGTCGGCGACCCGACCGGACCGGGCCGCCCGGTGCTGACCTACACCGGGACGGCGAAGGAGGTGACGGTCGAGCTGGACACCGCCGACCAGCGCCTGGCGAAGAAGGGTGCCGCGGTCACCGTCGCGCTACCCGACGGGCAGACGATCGACGGCCGCGTCGCGTCCTCGACGACCGTGATCGAACCGGGCAGCCAGCAGGGGGAGGACCCGACGACCACGGTCGAGGTCGTCGTCGCGCTGACCGACCAGCAGGCGGCGAAGGACTACGTGCTCGCTTCGGTCGACGTCACGTTCACCGCGTCCGAGCGGGCGAACGTGCTCACGGTGCCGGTCGGCGCGCTCGTGGCCCTCGCCGAGGGCGGGTTCGGTGTCGAGGTCGTCGACGGTGGGACGACGCGCTACGTCCCGGTGCGGACCGGCCTGTTCTCCGGCGGACAGGTGGAGATCTCGGGCAGCGGCATCCGTGAGGGCACCGTCGTCGGGGTGCCGAAATGATCGCGCTGACCGACGTGTCGAAGGTCTACGCCGGTGACGTGATCGCGCTGCGCGACGTGTCGCTGCGGGTCCAGCAGGGTGAGCTCGTCGGCATCGTCGGCCCGTCCGGGTCCGGCAAATCCACGATGCTCAACGTGCTCGGCACGCTCGACCGTCCGACCTCGGGAGACGTGCAGATCGACGGTCACGACGTGGCCCGGCTCCGGGACGCCGAACTGTCCGCCCTCCGAGCGCACCGGATCGGGTTCGTGTTCCAGCAGTTCCACCTCGCCGCGGGCGTCACCGCGCTGGACAACGTCGCCGATGGGCAGCTCTACGCCGGGTTGTCACCCCGGGAGCGACGCCGCCGGGCGCTGGCCGCACTCGAGCGAGTCGGTCTGGCGCACCGGCTGAGTCATCGTCCGCACGAACTGTCCGGCGGTGAGCGGCAACGGGTGGCGATCGCGCGCGCCGTGGCCGGGGATCCGCCACTGCTGCTGGCCGACGAACCGACCGGAGCCCTGGATTCCGCGTCCGGTGACGGGGTGATGCGGTTGCTGCGCGAACTCTGCGCGAGCGGCACCACCGTGGTGGTCATCACCCACGACCGGGAGATCGCCGACAGCCTGCCGCGCCAGGTGCGCATGCGGGACGGGCAGATCGTCGCCGACTCGGGCACGGAGGCACGGCAGTGACGCGGCGCCCGCAGCCGGCGCGGTTACGCCCGGGCGACGTGGTCAGGGTCGGTCTGATCGGCTTGCGCACCCGGCCGCTCAGGGCGTTCCTGTCCGCGCTGGGCATCGCGATCGGTATCGCGTCGATGGTCGCTGTCGTCGGTATCTCGTCGTCGTCGCGGGCCGAGCTCGACCGGACGCTCGACACGCTCGGCACCAACCTGCTCACCGCTTCGGCAGGCACCACGCTCGTCGGCGAGCAAGCCCAGCTGCCGGACACCGCGGAGGCGATGGTCGGCCGGATCCGGCCGGTGGACAGCGTGTCCGCGGTCGGCCGGGTCGGCGATACCAACGTGTACCGCACCGACAAGATCCCCGAGGTGCAGACGAACGGCATCGGCGTGTACGCGGCCCGCCTCGATCTGCTCGACGCCCTGGCCGCCCGGGTACGCAGCGGCACCTGGCTGAACCGGGCGACCAGCGGTTATCCCGCGACCGTGCTGGGCGCGGCGGCGGCCGAGCGGCTCGGGATCGGGCGGGCCGGGACGGACACCCGGGTGCTGCTCGGCGGGGAGTGGTTCACGGTGGTCGGGATCCTCGAGCCCGCGGCGCTCGCTCCCGAGCTCGACACCGCGGCGCTCGTCGGCTGGCAGGTCGCCGAAGCAGAACTCGGGTTCGACGGTCACCCGACCACGATCTACACCCGCTCGCAGGACAGCCAGGTGCAGGTGGTCAGCGAGGTCCTGGGCGCGACGGCCAACCCGGCAGCGCCGAACGAGGTCGAGGTGTCGCGCCCGTCCGACGCCCTGACCGCGAAGCAGGCGGCCGGCGAAGCCTTCACCCGGCTGCTGCTCGGTCTGGGGGCGGTGGCGCTGCTGGTCGGCGGGATCGGTGTCGCGAACACCATGGTCATCTCCGTCCTGGAACGCCGCGGCGAGATCGGCCTGCGGCGCTCACTCGGAGCGACCAGGGGACACATCCGGACCCAGTTCCTGACCGAGTCCCTGCTGCTCGCGGCGCTCGGCGGCGTCGGCGGCGCAGCGCTGGGAGCGATCGGGACGACCGGGTACGCGCTGTTCCAAGACTGGACCCCGGTGATTCCGGCCTGGGCGGTGCTCGGCGGTGCTGCGGCGACCCTGGTGATCGGCGGTCTCGCCGGTCTCTACCCGGCCGTACGAGCGTCCCGGCTCTCGCCCACCGAGGCACTCGCCACCCCCTGAGCCAGGTACGGCGTCGCGTCGGGCCGCCGACGCGACGCCGGCCGCGCTCACACGAGCCCGGCGTGCCGTTCGAGGAATGCTTCGACGTCGTCGGCGTCCTCGATCGGCAGCGGGTACACGACCAGCCGGTCGACGCCCAGCTCGGCGTAGCGGCGCGCGTCGTCCCTGCTCACCGGCTGGAGCGGCTGAAAGCTGATCTCCAGCCGACCCAGCCGGGCCGGCCGCTCGACCTCCGCCGCCGCATTCTCCAGACCGACGAGGTGCCGCGCCAGGTCGTCCGGGCTGTCGCCGACCCCGAGCCACCCGTGTGCGCGGGTCACCGCTCGCCGGAACGCACCCGGGCTGTGTCCGCCGACCACGATCCGAGGGCCGTCCGGCTGCGTCGGCCGCGGATGAGCGTCGATGTTCGCGAACGACACGTGACGGCCCTGGTGGGCGGGCTGCTCCTGCGTCCACAGCGCCCGCATCGCGTCCAGGTAGTCGTCGGTTCGCGACCCACGCTCGGACATCGGGACGCCGAGCGCCGCCAGCTCCGGCTCCAGGTACCCGGCGCCCACTCCGAGCAGCAGGCGTCCTCCGGACAACACGTCCAGGCTCGCGACCTGCTTCGCCAGCACCAGCGGGTTGCGCTGGGGAAGGATCACGATCGCGGTGCCGAGCTCCATCCGTTCGGTCACCGCGGCGACGTAGGACAGGTGCACCAGCGGGTCCAGCACCGGATCGGCCGGATCCATCGGTGTCATCGCCGTCCGCGGACTGGGCAGCACGACGTGCTCCCCCGCCCACCACGAGGTGTATCCGAGTTCCTCGGCGCGCCGGGCCAGCCGGACGGTCACCGCCGGACCTATCGTCGCCTTCGCGTTCAGACCGGCAACCCCGAGTTCCATGGTTTCATCCTGTGGTGGCGCTCCGCTCCGCGTCCAAGACCGGTTCTTATAGCCTCTGGTTATGGATGTCCGCGTCCAAGACCTGAGATACTTCGTCGCGGTGGCCGAGGAGCTGAGCTTCACCCGCGCCGCCACCGAGCGGCTGTTCATCTCCCAGCCGGCGTTGAGCAAACAGATCCGTCAGCTGGAGCGCACCCTGCAGACCGCGCTCTTCGAGCGCACCCGGCGGTCGGTCGCACTGACCGCGGCGGGCGCGGCACTGCTGCCGCACGCCCGCCGCATCCTCCAGCAGTGGGACGACGCTCGGCGTGCCGTCGCCGGCGCGAACGACGCGGTCCTCACCGTGGGGTTCCAGACCCGGATCAGCCGTGGCCTGCTCCCTGCCGTCACCGTCGCGATGGAGCGGTTGCTGCCCGGCCGGCAGCTCCGGTTCCGGCAGATCTCCTGGGCGGATCCGACCACCGGGCTCGGTAGCGGCGAGGTCGACGTCGCGATCGCCTGGCTACCGGCGCCGGCGGGCTACGCGTCGAAGGTCGTGACCACCGAGGAACGCTGGGTGGCGCTGCCGACCGGGCATCCGCTCGCCGACCGGACGACGATCGGATTCGACGAACTCGTCGACGAGCCGTTCGTCGCGCTGCCGACGACCGCCGGTGCGCTCCGCGACTACTGGCTGGCCAGCGAGCACCGCGCGTCGCCCGCGCGGATCGCGGCGGTCGCGGAGACACCGGACGAATCGCTGGAGGCGGTCGCATCCGGGGTCGGCGTCGTCCTGCTCTCGGCCGGGAACGCCACGATCTACCAGCGGGACGACGTGGTGTGCCGGCCGGTGACCGGTCTGCCGCCCAGTGAGCTGGCGGTCGTCTGGCGCCCGGACGACGACCGGGAGATGGTCCGGGTGTTCGTCGACGCCTGCTGTCTGTGCGGTGCCGGCCCCGCGAGGCCGGTACGTTCAGCCGGAGGGTCGACGGGGAGGACACCGACGTGACGAGAGTCCGTATCGTTACCGCAGCTCACGAGGTGGAGGTCGAGGCCACGGACGCCGACCCCGACGAGTTGGCCAGCCTCGCGCTCTGGCTGCACGAGCAGACCCGGGACCCCAAGCTGAACCGCGCGTTCGGCGTCACCCACGCCGACACCCCGCTCCAGTACTGAGCCGGTTAGCGCACCGCGGGAGACCGCAGCGCGTCACTGCCGAGTGCGGGGTATGCGCGGAGGTATGACCGGAGCGTCTCCCGGTGAGCGACGCTCGTGGTGGCGCGATCCTGTCGCTACCCGGTCGGCAGGATCGCGTCCTCTTCCCAAGATCGCCGGCTCCGTCGTTCCCGCTCCGTCCTCTCGGATCACGGGGCGACGGAGCCGGTGGGGTGCTGATCGGTTGTCTCCGCCGCTCGGTTGCGTCGTTCCCCGGCTGCCGGTGCGGTCTCGGGGCGCGCGCCGGTTAGCGCTCGACGTGACGGGCTCGGGCCCGATCAGCGGGGCATGAGCTCCAACTTCACGATCCACGGTCTGCACGGCTACGACTCCACCGACAGCGCCACGCGCCTCGGCTGGCAGGTCGCGCAGCGAGTCCAGTACATCGTCAGCCAGGTGGCGCGCCAGAAAGCCGGTGAGTCGCCGGACGACATCGCCCGGGAACTGCACACCCGGCTGCGCCGCTTGGGCGTCGTCCCCAACAAGCGGGAAGTCGATGCCTACGCGGACCAGATCTCCGCCCTACCGGGCCGCAACGCGCCGCCGACCTGACGGACCGCCGCCGACGCCCTCACCGTCCACGTCCCGGCAGCTACGCTGCCGGGCCTCGGACGCTTGGTCGAGGTTCAGCGGTCGCCGTCGGGAGACTGCGTGCGGCCCTCCTTGGCGAGCGCGCTCACCGCGTCGCCGAGCACCTGGTTGACCGCGCTCTCCATCGCCATCGCCAGCATCGCGTCCACGCTCTTGCGCGCCAGCGGGCGCAGCCGCTGCACGAGCGCGGCGGCCGCGGCCGGATCGTCGATCTCGGTCTGCTCGTCCCCGCCGCCGACGGACTCTTCCCCGACCTCACCCGGCGACAGGCTCGGCGTGATCGTGCCCTTGACCAGCGAGACGTACCGTTCGGCCACCCGCTCGATGTCGTGCATGCTGTCCTCGGCGACCTTGAGGACGACCGAGAGCGGATAACCCGCTTGGACCAGCTGCACGGCGATGTCGAGCAACTGCGGACTGGCGACGCGGAAGCGCGTGCCGTCGGGGCTCAACATCCCGGACGCGATCGCCCGGTCGAGCGTGCCGCGCTCCTCCTGCCTGCCGAAGAGCCGCTGCAACTCGCCGGCGGAGATCACGGTCTGCGGCTCTTCGCTCCACGGGCTGGTGAGCGCCGCTTCCAAGCCGAGCACGTCCGCCAGGTCACGGCCGCGCTCCCAGGCCGAGATCAGCTCACCGATGTGGGCGAGCGAGTAACCGCGGTCGAGGAGCCGGGCGATCAGGCGGAGCCGGGCCAGGTGCGCCTCGCTGTACCACCCGACGCGTCCACGCCGCACCGGCGGCGGAAGGATGCGGCGCTCTTGGTAGAGCCGGATGTTGCGCACCGGGATGCCTGACTCGCGGGCCAGGTCGTTGATCCGGTACTCGCCTGCCTGCTCGCCGTCTGGTCGGCTGGCCATGCCCGGAACTCCCCTTTCGTCCAGCGCCCGTTTGCCGTGTCACGTGCGGTACGAGAGGCGACGCCCAGCGAACTCCGCAAGAGACAGTGCGTCTGCACCGTCCGTGTCGTCTAGGAAGTATTCCACCTTCGCTTGGTGGCCAGACCGCCGCCGTGGCGGCCGAAGCCTCGGTTGAGGTCCGTTGTCCGGTTCAGACGGCTGCAGCCGACCGATCGGCCTGCGCGTACTCGGTCGACCGGTTTGCCGCCGGGTGTCCGAGCCGACCGGTGGAGCCGCCTTTAGGCGACCGCGGCCGGGGTGCCGGTGGAGCGGGCCGCGCCGTCACCGGACGGCGGACGCCGGTCGGCGAGCCAACTGGTCAGCGGACCGGGACGACCCAGGCCGTAACCCTGCCCGTAGTCGACGCCGATCTCCCGGAGGATGGCGAGCGTCTCCTCGTCCTCGACGAACTCGGCCACGGTCCGAAGGCCCATCTCGTGGCCGATCTGATTGACCGCCGCGACCATCGTTCGGTCGACGGGATCGTGCGAGATCGTACGGACGAAGCGCCCGTCGATCTTCAGGAAGTCGACCGGCAGGTTCTTCAGATAGGCGAAGGACGAGAGGCCGCTGCCGAAGTCGTCCAGCGCGAACCGGCAGCCGGTGCTGCGCAGCTCGGTGATGAACCGGCGCGCGATCCCCAGGTTCGTGATCGCGACGGTCTCGGTGATCTCGAAACAGATCAGGCTGGGCGGCACCTGGTGCTCGGCAAGCTGGGCGTGGACGAACGCCAAGAACGTCTCGTCCCCGATCGACGGCCCCGCGAGGTTGATCGTGTAGAGATCGCCGTTCGTGGGCTCGTCGGGGCGGTAGTGCGCGGCCAGCAGCGCCAGGGCCTTCGCGACGACCCGACGGTCGAGCGCCGGCAGCAGGTCGTACCGCTCGGCGGCGGGGAAGAAGATCCCCGGCGAGATCAGCGCTCCGTCCGGTTCGCTGAGCCGGACCAGGATCTCACCGATCCGGGCGATCTCGTCCGGGGCCGGTGCGGTGGGCACGATCGGCTGGTAGACCAGCACGAGCCGGTCCTCGTGCAGCGCGTCCAGCAGCGCGCCGGCCCAGATCGAGTCGCTCTGCCTGCGGTTGAGTTCGGCGTCGCCCTGGTGGTGGACGTGCACCCGGCCGCGACCGGCTTCCTTCGCCGCGTAGAGCGCGGCGTCGGCGAGTTGCAGGGCCTCCTCGACGTACTGCACCTGGCCGAACAGCGGCAGCACTCCGATGCTCGCGCCGGCCGCGAACGTCCGCTCCTCGGCCCGGAACCGGTAGTCGGCGAGCGTCGCGCAGGCCGCCTCGGCCATCGCCACCGCCTCCTCGACGGTCGGACGCTCGATGAGCAGGCCGAACTCGTCGCCGCCGAGCCGGGCCAGCGTGTCGTCGGGATCCAGCACCTCGCTGAGCATCCAGCAGACCTCGACCAGCAAGCGGTCGCCCGCCGGGTGCCCGCAGGTGTCGTTCACGATCTTGAACCGGTCCAGGTCGAGGACGCAGACGACGGTTGCGCCGGTCTCCTCCACGCGGGTGAGCGCGTCGGTGATCCGGGTCTCGAACTCGCGCCGATTCAGCGCTCCGGTCAGCGGATCGTGGCTGACCTCGTACTCCAACTGTTCGGTCAGCTGGCGCGTGGCGGACTCGGCCCGGTCGGTCAGCCGCCAGTTGGCGACGGCAGCGATGGCCGCACCGGTGACGTACGCGGCGTGGATCAGCGCGTACTTCACCGGGTCGTGCGCGGCAGCCGAGTGCCCGTAGACGTCGCTGGGCGCGAACACGCCGACGATCGCGTGTTCGAACGCCACGAACGCGATGGCCAGCAGGAACGTCAGCCAGTCCTGGTAGAGCGTGATGACGAACAGCATCACGAAGAAGTGGAAGTGGGCCTCGGTCATCCCGTTCGCGAACGAGACCACCACCGCGGAGGACGCCATGACGCCGAGCGTCGCGGCCCCCGCCCGCACCCGCTGGCCGAGGTGATCCGAGGAAGCGATGGCCGCTTGAAGGGCCAGCGGCGCCACCGACAGCAGGCACCGTCCCGGGCTGATCCCCTGGGCCAGCCCGTAGATCGGCAGCACGATGACGTGGCCGACCAGCACCAGGAGGATCGTCCGGTGACGGGACGCCCAGGTGGGGTCGCCTGGCGGACGACCCCGTGGGAGCTTCTGCCAGAAGCTGCGGCCTAGCCAGGTCAGCACAATCCTGACATCGGCGCACATCAAGGGTGTTTGAGTCGTTGTCGCTCGGGATCGGGTTCGGAGTGAGATCAGCCGCGGAACGCTGCGTGCCCGGTGAGTGCCTGACCGAGCACGAGCGTGTGCATCTCCACGGTGCCCTCGTACGTCAGCACCGACTCGAGGTTCGCCGAGTGCCGGATCACCGGGTACTCCAGCGAGATGCCGTTCGCGCCGAGGATCGTCCGTGCGGTCCGGCAGATCTCCAGCGCCTCGCGGACGTTGTTGAGCTTGCCGACGCTGACCTGCTCCGGCCGGAGGCTACCGGCGTCCTTCCGGCGGCCGAGGTGCAGCGCGAGCAACTGGCCCTTGGCCAGCTCGACGGCCATGTCGGCGAGCTTCTGCTGGGTCAGCTGGAACGCCGCGATCGGCTTGCCGAACTGCTCCCGTTCACCGGCGTACGCGAGCGCCGCCTCGAACGCCGACCGGCCGGCGCCCATCGCGCCCCAGACTATGCCGTAGCGCGCCTCGTTCAGGCAGGACAGCGGCCCTTTCAGCCCACGCACCCCGGGCAGCACGGCGTCCTCGGGCAGGCGGACGCCGTCGAGCACCAGCTCGCTGGTGACCGACGCGCGGAGCGACAGCTTGCGGGTGATCTCCGGCGCGTCGAAGCCGGGAGCGTCGGTCGGCACGACGAACCCCCGGACGCCGTCCTCGGTCTGCGCCCAGACCACCGCGACGTCGGCCACCGAGCCGTTGGTGATCCACATCTTGCGGCCGTCGAGCACCCAGTCGCTGCCGTCTTTCCGCGCCCGGGTGCGCATGCCGGCCGGGTCGGAGCCGTGGTCGGGCTCGGTCAGGCCGAAGCAGCCGATGGACTCGCCGGCAGCCATCGACGGGAGCCAACGCTCCTTCTGCTCCTCGCTGCCGTGCTTCCAGATGGCGTACATCGCCAGCGAGCCCTGCACCGACACCAACGAGCGCAGCCCCGAGTCGGCGGCTTCGAGCTCCAGGCAGGCGAGCCCGTACTCGACCGCGCTCATGCCGGCGCAGCCGTAGCCGGTCAGGTGCATGCCGAGCACGCCGAGCTCGCCGAACTCCTTGGCCAGTTCGCGGACCGGCAGGCGCCCGGTCTCGAACCACTCGGCGATGTTCGGAGCGATCACCGCCTCGCAGCGCGTCCGGACCGCGTCCCTGATCGCCTTCTCGTCCTCGGTCAGCAGGTCGTCGATGCCGATCGGATCGGACGGCTCGAATGGTGGCAACGGGCTGGTCATCACGGCTCCCGGGTGTGCGGTGCGGGGATACATGCGTACCGCAGAACACCCCGCGCTGTGCATGGAGTTGTGCCTTCTGTGGCATTCGCCGCGTCCGGTGGGACCGGTGAGAATAGTGATGTCCACAGCGAAGACTGAGTTCGAACGGCGGGTGTCCCCGCTGCGGCCAGCCGACGCCCGGCCGTCACCGGTCCGTCATCCACAGCTGTGCACAGGGGTTGTCCACAGCTGGGGATGAACTTATCCACAGCCTGTGGATTGTGTGGATAACTCAGACGTCTACAACCGTGCGGGTGGATGCGCTGCGGCGAGCGGCGTCCAGAACCGCCAACGCACGGATCGCATCCCGCGGATCGACCGGCATCGGCGCACCGGTCGTGAGCGCGGTGACCACGCCCTCGTAGAACCGCGTCCACTCGCCGGTCAACGTCCGGTAGGGGCGCACAGCGTCGCCTGCGCCGACCTTGCCCCACTCCGCCGCAGGGCGTTCGCCGAAGTTCGGTGAGCCCGGCTTCCGACCGGCTCGCAGCGCCGCTTCCTGCGGGTCCATCCCCCAGGTGACGTACGCCCCGGCGTCGCCGAGCAGGCGGAAGCGGGGTGCGAGCTGACCCGCCAGCGCGGAGGCCCACAGATGGCTGCGCGCCCCGGACGCGTGGTGCAGCGCGAGGAAGACGTCGTCCTCCACCGCTGCGCCGGAGCGCCGGGTGTCGATCTCCGCGTAGACCGAGCGCACCGGTCCGAGCAGTACCAGCGCCTGGTCGACGAGGTGAGTGCCGAGGTCGAGCAGGATGCCGCCGGCGTCGGCCGCGCTCTCCTTCCAGGCACCGGCGGCCACCGTCGGGCGCCACCGGTCGAACCGGCTCTCCAGCCGCAGCGGGTGTCCGACCGCCCCTGACGTCAGCAGCCGGCGCATCGTCCGGAAGTCACCGTCCCAGCGGCGGTTCTGGAAGACCGTGAGCGGTACCCGGGCCGCCTCCGCCTGCCTGAGCAGCCCTTTCGCCTCGGAGGCACTGCTCGCGAGCGGCTTGTCGACCACCACCGGGAGCCGGGCTTCGATCGCCGCCTTGGCGAGCGGCACGTGGGTGCCGTTCGGGGTCGCGACGACCACCATGTCGTACGACTGCCGATCGGCCCAGACGTCGCCCGGTTCGGCGAGCACGTGGGCGTCCGGAAAGTCTCGGTGCACCTGGTCGCGGCGGGTCGGGTTGGACGTGACGACCGCGGTCAACGTCAGACCGTCGACGGCCGCGATCAACGGCGCGTGGAAGTGGGCGCCGGCGGTGCCGTAACCCAGCAACGCGACCCGCAGCGCCTGGGCCCTCCGTGGCGGCTGGCCCATCAGTACTCCCGCGGCTCGCCGTCGTCGATGATCTCGACGGCGGTGCTCTGCGGGGCCAGCTTCGTCATGTTCTGGTAGTACATCGCCGGGAAGGCGGCGGCCTTCTCGTGGATCGGGATCGCGATCCGGGGTGCGACCGCGCGCAGATAGTCCACCGCCTCCCAGAGCTTCAGCCAGGGCGCCGCGGTGGGCGCCCCCAGGATCTCGACCGGCCGGTCCGGCACGGTGAGCGCGTCACCTGGGTGGAAGAAACGACCGCCGAGCAGGTAACCGACGTTGGGGATGCCCGGAAGATCCGGGTGGATCACCGCGTGGTCGGCCCCGATCGCCTCGATGCTCAGGCCCCGGTTGGTGACCTCCGCGCCGGCGGCGATCCCTTCCGCTCGGATGCCCTTCTCGGCCAGCACGGCGGCGCTGCCCTGATCGGTGTGGACGACGACGTCCGGGTTGGCGTCGAGCAGGGCGGGTAGCCGATCGAGGTCGAGGTGGTCGGGGTGCTGGTGGGTGACGAGAACGGCGGTCAGGTCACGCAGCTTCTCCCACTCCGGGGAGAAAACACCCGGGTCGATGAGGACGCGCGCGTCCGCGTCCTCGACGAGTACGCAGGCATGGCCGAACTTCTGGAACCGCATCGACACGTCCTCTCCCGGTGGGTTCCTCTACTCCTATCCCATCCGGGTCGAGCTACGCCGCGCGCTCGCGGCCAGGCGTACCGCGCGAAGTTACGCCGAATCGGCCTCCACGATCTGCGTGGAGGCCGATTCGGCGTCAACCAGCGCTGCGGCGGGGCTCAGAACGGCCAGGTGGCGTTCCGTCCGGCCTCGAGGAGCGGGATCATCCGGAACGCCGCGTCGGAGAGGCCACCGAACGTGTGCCGGTTGTCCGCGCCGGACGGGCCGTGTCCGTACCGGTAACCGGCGAGGTTCCAGGTGTAGACCGGCACGTCCGCCGGCACCGCGCTGGTCGGATCCGCACCGCGATACCCGCCCCACACCTGCTCGTCGGTCACGATCACGACCCGATCGTGCATCCGGTAGTGCTTCCGCACGGCGTCCGCCGTGTTCGTGCCGCCCAACCCGCCGAACCGCTCGAGCATCCGGAGTACCGACGTGCCGCGCGGCAGCCGCAGCTCCCGCGAGTTGGTGCCGAACTCCACCAGCGTCGCCTGCTCCGCCCGGACCGCGAGCGCGGTTCCGAACAGCGCCGCCGCGTCCGCACGGGTCAGCTCGGACCGGGCCGACAGCGGGCCGAACATCGACCCGGACCGGTCGACTAGGACCAACGTCCGGCCGGACAGCGCCGGCACGTTCGCGAGGCTGGACGCCAGCGCGCTCTCCAGGGCGTGGCCCCACCGCAGCGACGGCGCGGCCCGGTACGCGGAGAGGAATCGCATCGGCAGCTGCCGGGACTTCGCGACCTGCGCCGGATCCGCCAGCCGTGCCGCCACCGTGGCGGCGACGTCGTCCGGCACCCCGGCCTCGTCGAAGTTCCGCAGGTTACGCAGCAGCGCCATGTATCCCATCGTCGGAATCAGCGACGTCCAGGCCGCGGCGTCCAGCGGACCCTGCAGCCAGCCGGCGACCGACTCCCACGTCATGCCGGCCGCACGCAGCCGCTCCGGGTCGAGCGCCGCGCGCCGCTCGTCCAGCGGCAGTGCAGTCAGCGCCGCCCGTGCCCGCAGCACGGTCAGCTCCTCCGGGAGCGGGTTCGGCCGGTCGTGACGACGATCGATCGCGTGCCGGAACAGCGCAGCCTGCCACGCTGAATTCTTTTCGACCGGCTCCCGCCGCGGTCGCGGAACCTGCGTCGATGCCGGAGGCTGAAAAGAGTTCAGTGCGCGGGGCGACGGGTGGGTCAGCTCCAGGACGTCGCCGAACCGGAAGCCGCGGCTGTCCGCGTCGTACTTGAGCAGCGACCGCTCGTCGTACAGACGGGAAGCAGCATCGGCGATGCCGCGCTTCACCGGCTTCGGGATCGACCGGCCGTACCGGGAGGTCCAGTAGGCCAGCAGCTCGCCCGGCTCGTCGGCACGCTGGAGCACCGACGCGACGACCTGGCGGGTCATCCCCGCCTCCCGCCGCTGGATCCGCTCGGCCGCGAAGGCCGCCGCGCCCACGAGCGACGCCGAGCGCATCGCAGCCGGGCCACGGAGCCAACCGAGGAACCGGGCGGTCCAGTCCGGGTCGGCGGTGGTCGCGGCGCGAACGAGCCGCTCGTACCGGTCGTCGCGCTTCGCTCCGGTCTCGTAGAAGGTGTCCTCACCGACCATGTTCGCGACGGCCAGCAGGAAGAGCTCGGACTTGAGGTCCCGCGCGTAGCCGGGGCCACCCTCGTGGGTGAGCCCGGACGCGGTCGCCGCGCTGGTGATCGGCGAACCGGTGGCCGGCCGCACGGCACCGCGGTTGAACTTGGACATGGGTCGACCTCCGATTCGGGGGCGGAGGGAGGCGAACCACACAGCGGAGCCCGACCGAGATCAAATCGCACAAGGTACGAAGATGCTCTACCGAATTGAGCTACAACACCCGAAGGTGCAGACCGGATTCGAACCGATAACCATCCCATTATCAGTGGAAGTAACCCTGCACTGCGCACCGGACGGGCACCGCTGTGTAGTTCGCGCCTCCCGAGATCACAGTTGACCGCGGCATTGCGAGAATTGAACTCGCAGGCCCGATGTGGACCTCTTACCAGGAGAAGTAGCCGTGGTCTTCGCACCGGGAGGTGCGTGAATGAGAGTGCCTCGTCCGGACTCGGTGAGCAACTGATATTCGCCGTCAATCGACGCCGAACATCCGGCCGACGTCGACGTCCTGAGTGGTCATCGCATCGAGGACGGCCACGAGTTGACGCTCTTCGTAGCCGAAGTGCGAATCCATGATCGCCTCGACCCCGTCGAGGTGCCGGGTCAGCTCGTCGGCCGTCGCGGTTCTCGCGACGCTCTCCAGGTCAGCGAGGAGCATCGACAGCAGCTCGTGATCCTGGCGCAGGTGTTCGACGACCGGCACGAGGTCGGGATGTTCGGCCAGAATGCGCGGGAACAGCTCACCGTCCTCCGCGCGATGATGGCCGTTCAAAGCAACGCAGAACCCGATGCAGAACAGCCCGAGTTCGAGCGCGAATTCATCGCGCGGTGCATCCGCATCGATCTTCCCGCGGAGTAGGTCCATTCGCTGCCGGAGGGTGTGGTGCACATGCTGGAGTTCACGACCCCAGGCTCGTGCACGTTCGCGGTTCACCGCGCGGTCGGAGCGGTCTCCATCGTCCGAGCGTCCTTTATTTTCGGCGCCTCCATGCCTAACGCAGACCGTTACCGACACGCGACGCTGGAAAGAAGATACAACAGGCGCTCCGAGTCCGGTATGGAGATCTCGTATTGACCGGGATTCGTCAGGCTCCGCGCTGTCCGACGAGCCATTCGTCGAACGTCGTCGGCGCGATCCGCGCCTGGTCGCCGGGCAGCATCACGTTGCCGGCCATCTCGACGCCGAAGCCTGCCGACCAACTCGGCACCAGCCGCACCGAGCGGCCACGCGCCTCGTTCGTCCGCCGCGCCATGTCCACGAGATCCTGCGGCTCGGGTCCGGCGAGGTCCGGGTACCGCCCCTGCGGCGCACCCAGCGCGATCTCGACCAGCACGTCGGCGACGTCCTCGGGCGCGACCGGCTGCACGAGCAGCGGCGGGAGCGCCGCCACCCCGTCGCTCTCGGTCCAGCTCGCCACCATCGCCGCGAAGTCGTGGAACTGCGTCGCCGGCACGATCGTCCACGGCACCGGCCCGGCGCTCACCAGTCGTTCCTGTTCCCGCTTGCCGGCGTAGTGCGGGTTGCCCTCGACCCGATCGAGTCCCGCGATCGAGAGCAGCACGTGGTGCCGGACACCGGCGCGCTGCTCCGCGGCGAGCAAGTTCCGGGTGGTGGTGCCGAAGTACGCGACGGCCTCGTCCCGGTCGGTCGCCGGACCGTTCGTGACGTCGATGACTGCGTCGACGCCGACCAGCACGTCGCCCAGGCCGTCGCCGCTCAACAGGTCGACGCCGCTCGAACGACTGATCCGCACCACGTCGTGCCCCTGACGTACGAGCCCGGCGACGGTGAGGGTTCCGATGTTGCCGGTGGCACCGGCGACTGCGATCCGCATGGCGGCCTACCTCTCTCGTCCTCTCTGGTTCCGCGCCGACGTTATCTCGGATAAAACAGGTCCGCAATATCCGCGATACACTGACACCCGTGAAGCTTCCGGTGAGCACCGAGTGGGTCCTGCACTGCGCGACGACGTTGGCGCAGCTCGAGCCCGGAGCGACCGCCTCCGCAGCGCAGCTCGTCGCGTACTACGACCTCCCGGCAGCCTCACTCGCAAAGCACCTGCAGGCGCTCGTCCGGGCCGGCATCCTCTCCGCGACCCCCGGGCCGCGTGGTGGCTTCCGGCTGGCCCGTCCGGCCGCCGACATCACGCTGCTCGACATCGTGGAAGCGGTGGACGGCCCGTCGGAGCCCTACGTGTGCCGCGAGATCCGTCAGCAGGGCCGGGGCGCGCTGCCTCCCGAAGACTGCCGGAACACCTGCATCCTCGCCGCGAAGATGGCCGACGCACATCAGGCCTGGCGGCACAGCCTCGGCGGCGTCAGCCTCGCCGACGTCGTCGCCTCACTGCCCGCCACCGCACCGGCCCGTACCCGGGCGCTGCTCACGTCCGACCAGTGATCCGCAGGCGGCGGCCTATCGAGTGCATGTGCTGCACATGCCAGAGCCTCCTCATGCGCTCGGCCAGCGCAAGTGCACGTCCGCGCTGCACCTGGTGACGCCGCCGGCGTGGCCGTGCGAGCACGCGGCGCCCGACGGCTGCGCAGCGCCGGACGTATCGCCGTCGTCCTGGGAGCTGCTGCTCGGAGCCGGGCGGCTGCAATGGTCCGGAGACCACGGGAAAACCGCCCGGCTCGGCCAGAGCGTATTCGTTGCCGTCAGCGTTGCCGTCAACCTCAGGTTGGACGCGGCGGGGGTGGCGCCGGAACCAGCGTCTTCCCAGCTAGCGCGGAGGGCGTGGGATTCGAACCCACGATGAGGCTTCCGCCCCATAGCAGTTTTCAAGACTGCCGCCATCGGCCACTAGGCGAGCCCTCCTCGGCCGCGCGCAGCGACCAGGCGCAAGTCTGTCATGCGCCGACGCCGAACCGGCGGCACCTCCGCCAACTCTCCCCGCACCCCATGACACATGTCATCGCCGACCCGTGTGAGCGCCCCCGCGAGTGCTGACATCGCGCACTGCAAACCCGAGAGCACCGGCCCGAGGCTGGAGCCATGACGACATCACCCGAAAGCGCAGCTGTCGAGGTCTCGGACCTGCGCCGCCGCTACCGCGGCGGGTTCGAGGCGGTCCGCGGCGTCTCGTTCACCGTTCGACCCGGTGAACTGGTCGCACTCCTGGGGACGAACGGCGCAGGCAAGACGTCGACGATGGAGGTGATCGAAGGACTCGCGGAGCCGAGCGGTGGCAGCGTCCGGGTACTGGGCAAGGACCCGATCCGGGACCGCACGACCGTCCGCCCGCACGTCGGGATCATGTTGCAGTCCAGCGGCATGCCCGGAGACCTCACCGTGGTCGAGTCGCTCCGGCTCTGGGCCGGTACCTGCGCCACGCCCCGGCCAGTGGACGAGGCGCTCGAGATGGTCAAGCTGGCCGACCGTGCGGCGACGCCGGTCAAGCAGCTCTCCGGCGGCGAACAGCGACGGCTCGACCTCGCGCTGGCGATCCTCGGGCGCCCCCGGGTGCTGTTCCTCGACGAGCCGACCACCGGGCTGGACCCGGAGAGCCGACGCGCCACCTGGGCGCTGCTCTCGACGCTGCTCGCCGAAGGCGTGTCGATGCTGCTCACGACCCACTACCTGGAGGAGGCCGAGCGTCTCGCCGACCGCCTGGTGATCCTCCATCAAGGCTCGGTGGTCGCGGCCGGCACCCTCGCTGACGTGGTGGCTGCCCACCCGGCGGAGATCCGGTACCGCGGCCTACGACCGCCCGCATTGGTGGGCAACGAGACCGTTCGGGTGGAGGGCGACCGCGTCACGATCCGGACCCGCTCGTTGCAGGGCAGCCTCACCGCACTACTGGCCTGGGCCAGCGCGTCGCAGGTGGAGCTGGCCGAACTGGCGGCGACGCCGGCCACGTTGGAGACGGCCTTCCTGGCGCTGAGCGCCGAACGGGCGGCGGACGCCCAGCGGGACAACGAGCAGGACCAGCTTCGGGACGAGGTGACGGTGCGATGATCCGGCGGATGAGGGCGCTCGCGCGGGCAGAGATGATCCTGCTGCGGCGCAACAAGGTGATGCTGTTCAACGCAGTGCTGTTCCCGGCGGGCTTGATCGCGATGCTCGCGGCGGGACAGGACGGCTCGACGGACCGAGACGGGCAAGCGATGTTGGTCGGCTCGTTCGTGGCGACCACGCTGCTGCTCGTCGTCTACTTCAACCTGCTCTGCGCCTACGTCGCCCGTCGCGAGGAGAGGGTGCTGGTGCGGCTCCGGGCGGGCGAATGTCGGGATGGGGAGATCCTCACCGGCACCGCGATCCCGGCGGTCGTGATCGCGCTCGGACAGGTGGCGATCCTGGTTCTGGCCGGCCTCGCGGTGCTCGACCTGCCGCTACCGAAGCAGCCCCTGGTCCTGCTCACCGCGGTGGGGCTCGGCTGCCTGACGTTCGTCGGGCTGGCGCTGCTGACGACGCTGATCACCCGCAACGTGGAGGCCGCCCAGGTGACGTCCCTGCCGCTGATCGCGGTGTGCTTCATCGCGTCGGGCGTCGCCGGACAGCCGGACTTCGTCCCCGAGATGCTGCTGCGAGTGATGCCGATGACGCCGGTGGTCGAGTTGACCCAGGTCGGCTGGATGGGCTCGCTCCCGGACGAGGCCGACACCGGGGTCCTGCAGGCGATGGCGCTGCCGCTGGCGGTCGGACTCGCGTGGGCGGCAGTCGGCATCCTCGCGGCCCGGCGCTGGTTCCGTTGGCAGGCCAGGGCATGAGCGACCCGATCCCGACGCGCCCGGCCGACCTCGGTCGGGCGCGTCCCGGACCGGGTCATCGGACGCATCCCGTGCGCCTCGGGACGGCGGATGCCGGATGGGAGACTTCCACCGTGTGGACGATGCCCAAGCACTGGTGGCACCTCGCATGGGCAGGCCGCGACAACGTCGCCCGCGTGGACTACTACACCCGGGGGACGCTCTACTTCTTACAGGCGAGCGAGCTGTTCGGCGTGCTGCTCTACCTGGAAACCACCCCCGGCTCGGGAAGCGGTTGGGCGGTCGGCGTCGGGATCACCCTGGTGCTGCTCCACACAGCGCTGTGTCTGTTCACGCTGCACACCACGATCACCGCGTCGCTCCGGGATTCGGGTCCGCCGCGGCGGCTCCTCGGGGCGCTCACCGCACTCACCGTCGCGCTCGGCTTGCTCGCGCTGTTCGTCCCCAGCCTGCTGCCGCACGCCGAACCGGGACCGACCGGCCGACCGGACGTCGATCCGGCGGTGCCCACCGTCGCTGCGCTGGTCGTGTACCTGATCGCCGCGGCCAGCCCGGTGCTCCGCAGCGTCACGCTGGGCCTGCTCGCCCTCCTCACGGGCGGGTTGATCGGCCTGCTGGCCATCGGACGGGGCGTGCCGAGCGAGGAGATCGGGAAGGTCGCCACGATGACCGCGGTCGTCACGGTGTCCGCCGGCGTCACGTACAAGCTCTCGGTCTGGATCCTCCGGGTGATCGGAGATCTCGCCGAGGCGCGGCAGACCCGAGCGGCGCTGGCGGTGGCCGAGGAGCGGCTGCGGTTCTCCCGCGACCTGCACGACGTCCTGGGTAGCCAGCTCTCGGCTATCGCGGTGAAGAGCGAACTGGTGGCCGAGCTGGCTCGCCGGGGACTGCCCAGCGCGGTCGACCAAGCCGGTGAGGTACGGCAGCTCGCGCACGACGCCTTGCGCGAGGTTCGCGACGTGGTGTCCGGCTATCGCCGCGCAGATCTCGCGACCGAGCTGGAGGGTTCGGCGTCGCTACTGCGGGCAGCCGGGGTCGACTGCCGACCGACCACCGAAGGGGTCCCACTGGACCGCGCGGCCCAGGAGGCGCTGGCCTGGGTGGTGCGCGAAGCCGCGACGAACGTGCTGCGGCACAGCGAGGCGACCCGGTGCGACATCGTGCTGCGGGCGGACGCCCGGCGGGCGGTGCTCACCGTCACGAACGACGGAGTGCGGGAAGCGTCCGAGGACACCGACGACCACGGCGGCAACGGGTTGGCGGGACTGCGTGAACGGCTCGCCGCCCGGGGTGGATCGCTCCGCGTCCGCAGCCTGCCGCCGGAGAGTTTCAGTCTGGTCGCCGAGGTTCCGCTGGGAGGCGCACGATGACGATTCAGGTACTGCTCGCCGACGACGAGCACCTCGTGCGCACGGCGCTGGCCACGTTGCTCGACTTGGACGAGGATCTCGCGGTGGTGGCACAGGCGGCGACCGGGCCCGAGGCGGTTGCGATGGCGATGCTGCACGAGCCGGACGTGGCCGTGCTCGATCTGCAGATGCCGGTCCTGGACGGGATCGCCGTGGCCACCGCGCTCCACCGTGACCTCCCGAAGTGCCGGACGATCATCCTCACCAGCCACGGCCGCCCGGGCTACCTGAAGCGCGCGCTGGAGGTCGGCGTCCGCGGCTTCCTGCCGAAGACGACCTCCGGCACGGTGCTGGCGACCGTGATCCGCTCCGTCCACACTGGCGGACGCTACGTCGACCCAGAGCTCGCCGCCGACGCGATCGCCACCGGCGACAGCCCGCTCACCCCTCGGGAGGCCGACGTCCTGGAGCTGGCCGCCGGCGGCGCACCAGTCGAGGAGATCGCCCAGCGCGCATCCCTCTCCCCCGGAACCGTCCGCAACTACCTCTCGTCCGCAGCCGGAAAACTCGGTGCTGCGAATCGACATGAAGCGGTCGCCACGGCACGCCGCCTTGGCTGGATCTGATTCAGCGCATCCTGAGTGGACGGACTGAACCGATACCGTCGTCGAACCGTGTGAAGTGACGAGGGATTCGTGTTTGAAGTTCGTCCGTAAACGGCATTGATACTTCACCGGCCGCAGCCACCCCCAGCTGCCCGGCAGTGTTACCGCCCGAGATCATCGCCGTACTGGGAGCGAGGTGTTCGACGATGTCCCCTTCACATCTCACCGTTTACTACTCCGACGGGTCGGATGCTTCCTTCGATGACGTGACCTACCGCGTCTCCGACGATTACCTCTATGTCGAGCCGTCCAGCGGCGCCGCCCCCACGCCGATCGAGCTGTTCTCGGTATACAGCTGGGTAGCGCGCACCTCGCCGAAACTCACGGCGAAAGCGGCCTGAGAGCCGCTGAACCCTCTCGACCGCCGGCCGACCGAGATCGAGCGACCTCGGCAGTCGCCGGTCGAGCAAAGTTCACTCCCTGGATACGGGCCCCACCGGCGTTGCCGGTGGGGCCCGTTACTGTTTCCCGGCGCCGGTACCCTACTGGCGAGTAAACTCCGCCGCGTCGGCGACCGAGGGAGTGGGACGTGGCAGCAAAGCGGAGAGCGGTTGTGGTGGGTGCGGCGGCGACGGCCGGGGCGGTGTACCTCCTCCGTCGTCAGGCACGGAGGGACGTCAGCGCGCTCGTTGATCCGCGGCTGGACGCCATGGCGCCGGTGCCACCGCGCACGGAGCAAACCGTGCGCTCCGCGGACGGCACCGCGATCCACGTCGCCGAGTACGGGCCGGCGGACGCGCCCACCGTGGTGCTCGCCCACGGCTGGACGTGCGCGATCGACTTCTACACCAACCAGATCCGCGCGCTCTCCCGCGACCTGCACGTCGTCGCGTACGACCTACGCGGCCACGGCGCCAGCGCGGTGCCGGGCAAGGGACAGTTCACCACCGACGCGCTCGCCGACGACCTCGCCGCGGTCCTCCGCGCCACCGTGCCGAACGGCCGGAAGGCAGTCCTCGTCGGACACAGCATGGGCGCGATGAGCATCGTGGCGCTGGCCGCCAAGCATCGGGCGCTGCTGCACGAGAAGGCCGCCGCCGCGCTGCTGGCGAACACCGGCGTCACCGACCTGGTCACCGGGTCGTTGCTGCAGCCCGGTCCGGAGGGCTTACGTCGGCTCACCGCCCCGGTCGGGCGCAAGTTGCTCGCCTCGACGCTGCCACTGGGACGTCGTCCCACGGCCGCTTCGATGGTTTTGATGCGGTACATCGGTCTGGCTCCGACCGCGACGCCGGAGCAGGTCGCGTTCTGTGCCCACGTGGTCATGGAGACGCCGCGCCAGGTCCGGGGAGGTTTCGGAGCCACGCTCGGCTCGCTCGACCTGCGGACCGCGGTACCGCACCTCGATCTCCCGGCCACCGTCGTCACCGGCACGCTCGACCGGCTCACTCCGGCTCGACACGGACAGCGCCTCGCCGAGGACCTGCCGCTGGCACGGTTGGTGGAGATCGAGGGCGTCGGTCACATGACGCCGGTCGAGGCGCCGGACGTCTTGGAGCGGGAGATCAGGGCCCTCGTCGACGCCCACCTCACCGCCGCAGCCTGAGGCTCGGGCGCGCCTCCGGCCGACCGGAGGCGCGCCGGAGGTCCGGTCAGGGCTTCGGCGTGCTCACCGGCGGGGTCGTCTCCACCGGCGGGCAGGTCACCTGGACGCTGACCGGCTCGCCTTTGAATGCCTGAGGGCTGCTGACCGAGAGGCTGAACGTCAACGTGCTGGTCTCCGGCTTGGCCAGGGTGAAGCTCATCCTGCCGCTGGCGGTGCCCGGCGCCGTCGAGGTAGCGGCTGAGCCGCTCTCCGCTGGCCCGCCCGTCTGAGTGACCGTCCACGCGACCCGAGTGGGAAGCGACACCACGATCGTCACGTCGACGACTACGTCCAGTGGCGTCGAGCAGTCCTTAGGGTTCAGTGGCGACGCCGAGAGCTCGGCCGACAGGACCTTCGGAACGGGCACCACGGTGGTCTCGCCAGGGCCCGGCGTGGTTTTACCAGGGCCCGGCGTGGTCTTGTCCGGCACCGGCTTCGCGCCGGTGGTGGTCGCGGACGGTGGGCCCGGCGTCGGCTCCATGGTGGGGGCGTCGTCGAGCGTCGTATCTTGCACGGTGCCGGTGCGGGTCGCCTTCTCGGTGCGGTCTTCGCTGACGACGAGGTTAGCGATAACACCGGCACCGAGCGCCAACACGATGATCGTCAACACGCCGAGCGCGCGTTTCCACCGTTGCCCGGCCGGCGGCGACGAGGCCGGAGCCGGCGGACGGAACGTGGGCGGCTGACCGCCCGACGAACCACTCGCACCCGCGCCCGGTGCCCACGCCATCTCCCGCACCCCGGTGACCGGGATCCCCGTATGCGGTCCGGCGGCCAAAGCCTGCGCTCCCGCGTCACCGGAGAGCGGCCGCCCATACAGGGAGCCACCTGAGATCGGCGCGCCGGAAACAGGGCTCCCCGAGATCGGGCTGCCGGACACCGGGGCCCCGGAGATCGGACGACCGTAGACGGTGCCACCCGAGATCGGCGACCCACCCGACACCGGCCGAGCGGCGCCCGCGCCGGACACCGGGGCTGCGCCGGAGACCGGCCGCGGAATGTCGCCCGAGTCGCGCCGATTCTCCTCGCCCGACTGCCAGGCCAGCGGACGTAACTGCTGCGGCGCCTGGCCGGCGAACACCGCCGTGCTGTTCTCGGACGGCGGATCGCCCTGTGGCGCACCGGGGATCGGAGCGGCACCGCGGCTCAGCCGGGTAGGTACCTCGTTGTCATCGGTGTCGACCCGGCCCGGCGGCGGCGGCACGAACTCGCCCGCCTGGGTCGAGGAGTCGTCCTCCTCGTTGTCCACGATGGCCTTCAGCAGCGCACGGGCCTCCGCCCGCTCGAGCCGCTCGGCCGGGTTCTTCACCAGCAGCCCGTCGATCACCGCGGTGAGGCGCGGCCCGGCCCGCTTGGGCCGCGGGTGGGGACGGGTCGCGCTGGCGAACAGCCCGACGATCGTCTCCTTGGCGGTGAACGGCCCCACGCCCTCGGCCGCGAAGAACAGCGTCGCCCCGAGTGCGAACAAGTCACCGGCCGGCGTCGTCTCGCCGGTCATCAACCGCTCCGGCGCGATGTACCCGGGCGAGCCCAGCAGCGCGCCGGTCTTGGTGAGCGTCTCGGTGCCGAATACCGACGCGATCGAGAAGTCGGTGAGCTGCGCGACCCCGTCCGGCTGGATCAGGACGTTGTGCGGCTTCACGTCGCGATGGATCACGTCGGCCGCGTGCGCCGCGGCCAGCGCGTCCAGCAGTTGCACGCCGATCAGAGCGACGACCTTGGCCGAGAGCGGCCCGTCACCGGCGACGGCCTGGTCGAGTGACCGGCCCTCGACGAAACGCATGATGATGAACGGCCGCTCGTCGCGAATGATGACGTCGTGCACCGGGACGATGTTCGGGTGGTCGAGTCGTCCGGCACTCTGCGCTTCCAGCAGCGCACGCTTGGTCAGGCTCTCGCGCTCCTCGGCGCTCAACGTGGAGGGGAATCGGACCTCTTTGACCGCGACCGTGCGGCCGAGACGCAGATCGAAGGCGCGCCAGACCACACCCATGCCGCCCGATCCGACTACTTCGTCCAGGCGGTACCGGTCGTCGACTGTCCTCTGCTCCGCCATTCCTCCGCCATCTGTCGCTGCGCACGACGGTAGCGACACCGTGCACACTGCCCCGAGGGGGTAATCGGATACCAGACAGGGCCGCACGAAGACACTAATTCACGGGTCCGACAACGCGCCGAAGATCACCTTCCGGCCAACTCGCGTTCCGAAGAACTAGCCCACGCAAACGACGCGAATCTGGGCGGGAACCGGAGAGTATCGGGTCGGTGATTCCACGACCGCCTGGACCGCATACGTCCCGCTGCCCTGGGTGAAGTCCAGGCCGACCTGGTCGGAGCTGTCGAACGTCTGGTCCTCGTCCGCCGAACCGGCCCCGCCCGCGATCTCGCTGTCGCCGGGAGCCAGCGCGATCGTGTAGCGGACGTCGGTGGGTCCCTCGCTGACCGCCACCGAGATGTCGACCGTGAACTGCACCGGCTCGATACAGGAGCCGAGGTAGCTCGCCGGCGAAACCGAGAGTTCGGCGGCGGTCACCTGACCGATCGGCTTCGGCGACTTGCTCGGCTTGGGCTTCGCCGGCTTCGAGGCGGACGCCGACGCGGTGGGCGTCGGCGTCGGGCTGACGGTGGCCGAGGGGGACGGCGATCCGGCCGCCGGCGAGATCGGTGTGGCCCGATCGGTCACGGCCGGCGCGGCCAGCGATGCGGTCGTCGCACCGGGCCCGTCGTCGGTGCCGGCGTCCCGCTGCAGCACTGCCGCCGCGAGCAGGACGGCCGCGCAGACGGCTACGGCCAGGCCGCCGACGAGCGCCCGGAGGCGTCGGCCGCTCCGGGGGGCAACGTGCGTGGGCACCTCGCTGCGCAGCGGCGTGCTCGGCGTCGCGTCCGCCTCGGTGGTGTGCAGTTCCTCGGTCGGAGCGTCGTCCCTGGGAGCATCGGCCACGACTGAACTCTTTTCCACCTCCGGCCTTCTCCGAGGTCGAGCGTCCTCAGCAGTCGCCGGTCGAAAAGAATTCACTGACTCCGGGGCGCGGGCGACCGCGGCCAACTCGGCGCGCGTCCGGGTCAGATCCGGACGCGCGGCCGGATCCTTGTCCAGCAGTGCGTCCAGCAGCGGAGCCAGGGGCCCTGCCCGGCGCGGGGTGGGGTGCGGCGCGGTCGCGGTGGCGAGCAGCGCGGCCAGTGGGTCGGCGCGGTCGAACGGGCCGGAACCCTCCACCGCGCAGAACAGCGTCGCACCGAGGCCGAACAGGTCCGCCTCGGGGCCGGTGGAGTGACCGTTGAGCCGCTCCGGGGCGATGTAACCGGGCGATCCGAGGGCGCCACTTCCCGCGGACATCGTGCCGCGGAACGAGTCGGTGGCGATCGAGAAGTCGGTGAGGAGGACTTCACCGTCGTCGGTCAGCAGGACGTTCGACGGCTTGACGTCACGGTGGACCACACCGCCGCGATGGGCTGCGGCGAGCGCGTCCACCAGCGCGACACCGATCTCGGCCGTTCGGGCCGGGCTCAGCGGCCCGTGCATCCGCACGGTCTCCCCCAGCGACGATCCCTCGACCAATCGCATCACCAAACAGGGGAGCCCTCGGTCGGCGACGACGTCGTGCACGGCGACGATGTTCGGGTGCGAGACCCGTGCGGCGTGCCGGGCCTCCGTCATCGCCCGTCGAGTGAGCACCGTCCGCTGGTCGTCGGTGGCGGTCGTCGGGAGGTTGACCTCTTTCACCGCCACCGGACGCCGTAACCGGGTGTCGTAACCACGCCAGACCGTGCCCATCGCGCCGGTGCCGACGACGTCCTCGATCCGGTAACGCCCACCGACGAGCCGCGCCGGGCGGTCACCCGCACTCGGCGCTCGCGTTGGCTCAGTTACCTCACGCACCACTGGTCACCGTAGCCTTAATACCGGACGTAGCCCAACGCAGCGGGTTATCCGGCCCCATTCAGGGCCCTGTCCGGGTGTCCGGCACCATGAACTGGTGACGACGATCTCCGAGGGTGTTGACGCCGGTCGGCTCGAGCGGCGACTGCGGGCAGAAATCGCCGGCGACGTGGCGTTCGACGCGGGAGCACGCGCGCTCTACTCCGCCGACGCGTCCAACCACCGGCGGGTGCCGACCGGCGTCGTACTGCCGCGAAGCGTCGAGGACGTACTGGCCACGCTCGCGCTCTGCCACGAGGACGGCGTCCCGGTCACCATGCGCGGCGGCGGGACGACGATCGCCGGCAACGCAATCGGCCCCGGGGTCGTGCTCGATACGTCGCGCTACCTCAATCGCATCCTCGACGTGGACGTGCAGAACCGCACCGCGGTGGTCGAGCCCGGTTTGGTGCTCGACGTGCTGCGCCGCCGGATCGCACCGGACGGCCTGGACTTCGGCCCGGACCCGTCGACGCACAGCCGCTGCACGATCGGCGGCATGCTGGGCAACGACGCGTGCGGCTCGCACTCGATCGCCTGGGGCACGACGTCGGACAACACCGACGGTCTCGACGTCGTGCTCGCCGACGGGACCCGGTTGGCACTGGGTCCGACGAAAAAAGACGAGTGGCTCCGCAAGGCCGCCGAGCCCACCCGCGAAGGTCGCCTCTACGCCGATCTGCGCAATCTCGTGGACAGCAACCTCGCGCTGATCCGCACCACGTTCGGCCAGTTCAGCCGGCAGATCTCCGGCTACCCGCTGCACCGCCTGCTCCCGGAGCAGCACGGCCAGCTGGCCCGCGCACTGGTCGGCACCGAGGGCACGTGTGCGGTCGTGCTCGGTGCGACGCTGCACCTCAATCGGGCGCCCCGCTCGCGCGCGCTCGTCGTCCTCGGTTACGCGGACGCGATCGCCGCGGCCGCTGCCGCGCCCGCCATCATCCCGTTGAAGCCGCTCACCATCGAGGGCATCGACCAGGCATTGGTCAATGCGCTGCTGACGCGCGGCCGCAAACCCGCACCGCTGCCGACCGGTCACGCCTGGCTGCTGGTCGAGGTCGGTGGCGAGACGCCGGCCGAGGCCGCCGACGCCGCGGCGAAGCTCGCGAAGGCCGTTCCCGGCGTCCCGCGGATCGTCACCGACCCGGCCGAGATGCGCTCGTTCTGGCGCATCCGCGAGGAGGGTGCCGGCCTGGCGACCCGAATGGCCGACGGCTCCGAGGCCTGGCCCGGCTGGGAGGACTCCGCGGTTCCGCCGGAACGGCTCGCCGACTACCTGCGCGAGTTCGCCGACCTCACCGACGAGTTCGGCTACCAGGGCGTCACCTACGGCCACTTCGGCGAGGGCTGCGTCCACGTGCGACTCGACTTCGACCTGGTGTCCATCGTGGGACGCGACCGCTACCAGGCATTCCTGCACCGGGCCGCGCAACTCGTCCTCAAGCACGGCGGGTCGCCGTCCGGCGAGCACGGGGACGGCATCGCCCGCTCGGCGCTGCTGGCCGAGGTCTACAGCCCGGAAGCGGTCGCGGTGATGGGCGCGTTCAAGCGGGCGTTCGATCCCACCGGCGCGCTGAACCCCGGCGTCATCGTCGACCCGCCCGCGGTCAACGAGATGATCCGGATCGCGTACACGCCGAAGCTCCTGCCGGTGAACGGCTTCTCGTACGCCGAGGACGGCGGGGAGTTCGACCGGGCGGTGCGACGCTGCGTCGGCGTCGGCAAGTGCCGCAACGATCACACGCCCGGCGGCGTGATGTGCCCCAGCTACCAGGCGACCGGGGACGAGAAGCACTCCACCCGCGGCCGGTCGCGACTGCTGTTGGAGATGCTGCGCGGTGAGGTGATCACCGACGGGTGGCAGTCCGACGAGGTCGCCGAGGCGCTCGACGGCTGCTTCTCCTGCAAGGGCTGCCTGAGCGACTGCCCGGTCAACGTGGACATGGCCACGTACAAGGCGGAGTTCTTGTACCAGCGGTACAAGGGCAAGCTGCGGCCCGCGGTGCACTACGCGATGGGCTGGCTCCCCGTCGCGCTGCGCGGCGCCGCGCTGGCGCCGCGCGTCGCCAACGCGGTGACCGCGTTCGAACCGGCCGCGGCGTTGATGAAGAAGGTCGCCGGCATCGCCCAGGAGCGGTCGGTCCCCCGGTTCGCCACCGGCGGCACGTTCAAGCAGCGCCTCCGCCGGAGATTCGGCCGCCGCGCCGACCCGGCCGCCGCTCACCGGGCCGAGCACCCCCGCCGCACGACGCGGCGCGGCGACGGGGCGGCGGCGCCCGGCCGCAAGGAAGTGCTGCTCTGGCCGGACACCTTCACCCAGTTCTTCGATCCGCAGATCGGCGAGGCCGCGGTCGAGGTGCTCGCCGCCGCGGGGTTCGTCGTCCGGGTCCCGAAGGGCGAATTGTGCTGCGGCCTGACCTGGATCTCGACCGGTCAGCTCGACGTCGCCCGCGCGGTCGCCAAGCGGACGCTGGACGCGCTCGAACCGCACTTGGACGCTGGCATTCCGATCGTCGGGCTCGAGCCCAGCTGCCTGGCCAACTTCAAGCACGACCTGCCCGCGCTGCTGCCCGACGATCCGCGGGCGAAGAAGCTCGCCGCACTCTCGATCACGCTCGCCGGTCTCCTGGAGCGCGACGCGCCGGACTGGACGCCTCCGCTGACCGAACGCCCGGCCATCACCCAGATCCACTGTCACCAGCACGCGGTGCTCGGGGACAAGCCCGATCGGTCGCTGGCCGCACAGGCCGGCGTGGATCTCACCGTGCTGGACTCCGGATGCTGCGGCGTGGCAGGCAACTTCGGCTTCGAGGCCGGTCACTACGAGATGGCTCAGGCGGCCGGCGAACGGGTCCTGCTGCCTGCGGTGCGGGCGGCGAGTCCGGAGACGATCGTCCTCGCGGACGGATTCAGCTGCCGGACGCAGATCCGGCAGAACACCGACCGCGATGCCCACCACCTCGCCGAGGTTCTCGCCGGACGACTGCGCACGCGTGGATCGACGGCTGACGGGTAGCACCGGTGCGCGCGAGGTTCGCGCCGTACCGAACGAGGAGGGACGTCGATGTCCGGACCCGAGCAGGACACTCCCCACCAGGACCAGTGGGTGCTGCCCGACCCGGAAGGCCTCGCCGGGAGCCAGGACGTGGAAGCCGGCGATTCGGATGACTCGGACGACACCGCGGCCGGGCGCCAGGTCGAGGAGACGGTCGCCGTGCAGGAAAAGGTGGAACCGGCCGATTAGGACTGTGTTCGTCGTCACTTCCCGGTCATAACGCGACCAGCTGACCGATACCCGGCTGACACCTCGTTCCACGCGATGGCATAGTCGAGAGCGATTGCCGGCTATCGCGGAGGTTTCTCGTGCCCGGGCGTTGGGCCAGCTACGTGGCGATCGGTGACAGTTTCACCGAGGGTATGGACGACCCGTACGGAGACGGCACGTTCCGCGGCTGGGCTGACCTGGTCGCGGGATGCCTGGCCAAGGAGACCGACGGATTCCGCTACGCCAATCTGGCGGTACGCGGCCGGCTCCTGCCCGCGGTGGTGGACGCGCAGGTTCCGCTGGCCGCCGCGATGCGGCCCGACCTGGTCACGTTCTCCGCGGGTGGCAACGACGCGCTGCGTCGTCGTTTCGACCCGGTCCGGATGATCGACGCCTTCGAAGGTGCGGTCGACCGTCTGACGTCCAGCGGCGCGACGGTGACGCTGTTCACCCCAGCCGACGTGACGGTCAACTACCCGTCGGCCACCCGGTACCTCGGGCCGCGTATCGAGTTCTTCATCGGCCTCGTCCAGCGCGTGGCCAAGGAGTACGACACCCACCTGGTCGACCTGTGGTCCGACGAGGGCTTCCGCGACCGGCGGCTGTGGAGCATCGATCGGCTGCACCTCAACGCCGCCGGCCACCGACGGGTCGCGCACCACGTCCTGTCGGTGCTGGGTGTCGAGTGCGACCCGGACTGGGTAGCCGCGCTGCCCGCGGCCCGCCCCGACCGGTGGATGGCCGCCCGCCGCGCCGATCTGCAGTGGGCGCGTGTGCACCTGGCGCCCTGGATCGGACGCCGCCTGACCGGTCGGTCGAGCGGCGACACGATCACGGCGAAGCGGCCCGAACTCATCGAACTCGAGCGGCGCCAGCACTCGCCCCGCTAGTCGTCCTCGTCGCCGAGGCCCAGATCGCATTCGCCCGGTTCGTGCTCCGGCCGGGTCGGCGGCTCGAAACCGTAGCGATCGAGCAGGTCGTTGACCCGGTCGATGGCCGCATCCGGATCGGGCAGTTCGAGCAGCAGCGAGGCGAACGGCTCGTGTGAGTCGGCCCGCACCAGGTGCAGCACCAGGTCGGGCTCGATGCCCACGTCCGGGCAGTGCAGCGGCTCGTACCCGACCGCGACCCTGGCGTCCAGATCGACGACCAAGCTGGCCGGCACGTCGGTGCCGTGGATCCGGGAGAGGGCCGACCGCAGGTCGTCCCAGAGCTCCACGGCAGTCGCCCATCGCTCGTCGTCGGAAGGCGCGAACCGGAGCACGCCCGCGTCCGACGCGAACGAGACCGTCACGAGGTCTTCGCGCTCTTCCCAGGCCTCACCGTCGAGCGCCGGGCGCACGGCCGCCTCGAACGAGGCCAGCCGGTCGACGCCGGCCAGCCGCAGTTGGTCGACCAGTTGATCAATGCTCTCGACGACGGCATCCTGCCAGTCCAAGGCAGCTCGCTCGGCCGCCGCCCTGGCAGCCGTACGGCGAGCCCGCGCCTTTTCCAGCACGTCCATCCCCGCCTCCACTGACGTTGAGGTACCAGCCGGTCGGGCGCTCGCCGGGGACGACGACGACCAGCCTTACCTTGATCCTCTCACTTTCCTCCGACCAGTCCCCCCGGCGACATGGCAGACGGGCTTTATCGGGGCCCCGCCCTGCCGATAGGGACCGAAGTAGGACCCAGTTCGGGGAGGTCGGGTGGCAGCTTCATGGGTGAACGTGGGGTGTTCTGCCAACGTCGACTCGTACGTCGCCGGGGCGGAGGCCGCCCGGGCCGCGCTCTCCGCCGACGATCCCCAGCTCCTCGTCGTCTTCTTCGCGATCACCCACGATCCCGAGCAGGTCTTGGCCGGGGTTCGGTCGGTGGGCGGCGCGGTTCCGCTGATCGGCTGCCCGACGTCGGGTGAGATCGCCGGTGACTGGGCCGGCGACGGATCGGTCGTGGTCACCGCGATCGGTGGCCCCGGCGTCACCGTGCGCACGGCGGGGGTGGACGCGGCCGGATCCGCCTCGGAGGCCCTCCGGGACGCGGGAGCCCGTGCGGTGGCTCCACTCGCGGATCTGACGGGCGGCGAGCACCGGTTCGTCCTGCTGCTCACCGACGGCCAGGGTGGCAACCAGCAGGACATGCTGCGCGGCGCGTACGGGGCACTCGGCGCTGGGGTTCCGCTCGTCGGCGGGTGTGGTGCGACGACCAACATCGGCTCCACGATCACCGCTCCGCTGCTCCACGACGACCGCATGCTGTGGGGACGAGCCGTCGTCGCGGCGTCGATCGCTTCCGACAACCCGTTCGGCATCGGCGTACGGCACGGCTGGGAGCGGACCGGCGAGGCGGTCGAGGTCACGTCCAGCATCCGCAACCGCGTCCTGGAACTGGACAATCGGCCCGCGCTCGACGTCTACCTGGAGCGTCTCGGCGCACCTGCCGCGTGCTGGACCGACCAGGCCTCGTTCCAGCGGTTCTCCCTCCTCCACCCGCTCGGCATCCGGCGGCCGAGCGGCGACGAGATGCGGGTCGTCGCATGGCCGGACTACGACCAGCGGTCGATTTCCTCGGCGGCGGACGTGCCGGAGGACTGCGTCGCCTGGTTGATGCGGGGCGACCCGGACTCGCTGCTCGCCGCCGCCGATCAGGCCTGCGCGGACGCGATCGCCGGGCTGTCCGGCCGACCGCTGGCCGGACTGCTCGCGTTCGACTGCATCGGTCGCCGCCAGGCGTTCGCCGCCGACGGCGTCACCGATGTCGCCCGCCTGGCCGCGCACGCGGGCGGGGCGCCGCTCGCCGGGTTCTACAGCCACGGCGAGATCGCGCGGACGCGAGGCGTCACCGGGTTCCACAACCAGGCCCTCGTCGTCCTGGCGCTGAGCTGACGTGGGGCCGCCGACGACGTTCGACGGAGCTGGCGCCTCGGGCGGGTCCAGTTGGGCCGCGCAGCAGTTGCCGGAGTACCTCGCCGTGGTGTCGTCCCGGCCGGACGTCGGAGCGGCCGCCGGAGCCGCCGCGGAGTGGGCGGCCGAGCTGATGGAGGCCGAGGTCGGCGCGGTCGTGCTCGGCGACGCACTCGAGGCCCAGGTGGGCTTTCCCCGCGGCGCCGCACCGACGGCGACGCTGACCGCGGCCGCACGCGAGCGGCACACCACGCTCGACGTCCCTGGCCTGGGGCCGTGCCACTGCGCGTCGGTCGGTCTGGGCGCCGACACCTCCGGCTACCTGCTGGTGGCGCGGTGCGACCGGCCCTTCGGCACGGAAGAGCTCAGCCTGCTCCGCGGCATGGGCCGCATCCTCGGCCTGCAACTGCGCCAGCTCCGGACGCTCGCCAGCGAGCGGACGCTGCGCCTGGAGTACGAGCAGCGAGTGGAGGAGAACGAGGAGCTGGTGCGGTCGCTGCAGCGGCGGCAGCGGTTGCTCGAGGAGTTCGGACGAGTCCAGCGTGCGATCACCACCCGGGCACCGCTGCAGCAGATCCTCGACGCGATCACCGCCGGTGCGCACGCGTTGTTCGAGCGGGACATGGTCTCGCTGCGGCTGATCGACTCGGACGACCCCGCGTGGATGCTGCTCGCGTCGCACAGCGGGGTGCCCGTCTGGTACCGCACCGCCGCCTGGCGTCTGCCGGTGACCAGCGGTGGCATGCAGCGGGTGCTGGCGACCGGTGAGATCGTTCGGGTCGACCGGTCCGAGGCCGAGGAGCCGACGAACGACCCACAGATCTTGAACGCGATCCAGGCGGTCATGATCGCGCCGGTCAGCGAGGGCGGCGCCCGGGTCGGCTGTCTGCTGGTCGCCTCGTTCGACAAGAACCGCGACTACACCGAGTCGGACGCCGAGATGCTCCGCGGTTTCGCCGACCACGTCAGCATGGCGCTCACCGACGCCCGTGGCGTCCAGGCCCTGCACCAGGCGCACCACGACGCGCTGACCGGCCTCCCGAACCGTACGCTACTCAAGGAGCGGCTGGGTCAGGCGCTTCGGCGTGGACGGTGCGGGCTGCTCTTCGTCGACCTGGACCGGTTCAAGCTGGTCAACGACAGCCTGGGCCACGACGCGGGTGACCAGCTCCTGGTCGAGACCGCCGACCGACTCCGGAAGGCTGCCGGACCGGCGAACACGGTGGCGCGGTACGGCGGCGACGAGTTCGTCGTCCTCGTCGACCGCGTGGTGTCGGACGTCTCCGAGGTGACCGAGATCGGCGAGCGGATGCTCGCGGCGGTGCAACCACCGTTCGTACTGGCGGGGCGGGAGTGCTCGGTGGGCGCGAGCATCGGCGTGACCGTGGCCGGGGCCGCCGGCCCGTACGAGCCCCCGACCGCCGACGAGGTGCTGCGCGACGCCGACGTGGCGATGTACCGGGCCAAGCAGCAGGGGCGCGGCCGGGTCGAGGTGTTCCATCCGGAGATGCACGCGGTGTTGATGGACCGCCTGGACCTGGAGGCCGACCTCCGCCGGGCGGTGGACCAGCACGAGCTGTTCCTCGTCTACCAGCCGATCGTGGAGCTGGAGACGATGCGAGTGGTGCGCTTCGAGGCGCTCGCCCGGTGGAACCACCCGACTCGCGGCGTTCTGTCGCCGGGAACGTTCATTCCGCTGGCCGAGGAGACCGGGCTGATCGCGTCGATCGGGCGCTGGGTCATCGGCGAGGCGGTCGCGGCGGTACGACGGTGGGACGAACTGCTCCCGGGGCCGCGGCTGGGGATGAACGTGAACCTGGCCGTGTCCCACCTGCGGCTGCCCGGGGCGGTCGACGAGATCGCGGAGGCGGTTCGTGCCGCCGGGCTGACGCCGTCCCGGTTGTCGGTCGAGGTCACCGAGAACGAGCTGGTACGCGAGCACGACGAAGCGGTGGACGCGCTGTTCGCCCTACGGGAGCTGGGGGTGTCGATCGCGGTCGACGACTTCGGTACCGGGTTCTCGTCGCTGCGGTATCTCCGGCAGCTTCCGGTCGACACCGTGAAGGTGGACCGCTCGTTCCTGGTCGACGTCGACACGTCGCCGGAGGGCCTGGCGTTCGTCCGGTCGATCGTCGGGCTGGGAACGGCGCTCAGCCTGCACACGGTGGCCGAGGGCATCGAGCGCCCCACCCAACTGGCCGAGCTACGCCGGATGGGCTGCCGCTACGGCCAGGGTTTCGCGCTGGCGAAGCCGCTGGGCGAACCCGACGTCATCCCGTGGCTCTCGTCCGCGGCCCCCGCGGTGGCCGTCGGCTGAGGCATTGCGCATTCGGCGCCGCTATTGAGGCCGCAAACGTGCAACGCTGGGCGGCCCTTACGCGGGGACCGACACCCCGACGCCGCCCCGGGTCTGCCCGCCGAAGCGTTGCACCTCTGCTGCCAGGTCCAGCCGACGGATCTCGTTGCGCTTGGCCTTGATCTCATCGGTCAGCAGATCGGCCGGCACCAGCCACGACACCTCGAACTCGATGCCGTCCGGGTCCTTCGCGTAGAGCGCCTTGGTCGTCGAGTGGTCGCTCGCCCCGACCAGCGCGCCGAGCTCGGTGAGCCGTAACTCGATCCGCTGCAGCTCGGCGAGCGTGTCGACCTCCCACGCCAGGTGGTAGAGCCCGACCGTGCTCCGGCCGGCCGCGGATGCCCCCGCCTCCGCGCCGATCTGGAACAGCCCGAGGTCGTGGTCGTTCGTCGACCCTCCGGCCCGGAGGAACGCCGCTCCGGGGAACGCATCGCCGCCCTCGATGACGTCGAACCCGAGCGCCTCGCGGTAGAACGCCACGCTGCGGGCGACGTCGCGGACGTAGAGCACCGCGTGGTTCAGGCGCTGGATCGGCATGGCGACCTCCGGGGTCGATCGGATGTCACCAACGATACGCGCGTTTTGTTTAGCGTTCAACGAAGTGCCACCCCCGGGCGCGCTCGGGATAACGTCAGCGCATGTCGTCGCGTACTCCGGTGGGGGCCCGGGCCACCAAAAGCGACGCCACGGATTCGCACAGCGGCGCGATCGCGCTGCTGGTCGCCGCGATCGTGGCGGTGTTGATCGGCCGTCAGGTCCTCTCGCTCCTCATCGGCGGACGAGGCGGGGTCGCCACCTGGACCACGGTCTTCTGCGCGATCGTCGTGCAGGCCCTACCGTTCCTGCTGCTCGGCGTCGTGCTCTCCGGCGCGATCACCGCTTTTGTGCCGGCCCGGGTGTTCGCCGCGGTCCTGCCACGGCGCGCGGCGCTTGCCGTCCCGGTGGCCGGCGCGGCCGGGGCCCTGCTGCCCGGATGCGAGTGCGCTTCGGTGCCGGTGGCGGGCCGCCTGATCCAACGCGGCATCGTTCCGGCGGCCGCGCTCGCGTTCCTGCTGTCCGCCCCGGCGATCAACCCGATCGTGCTGATCTCGACCGCCGTCGCGTTCCCCGGTCAGCCGGAGATGGTGGTGGGCCGTTTCGTCGCGTCGCTGGCGACCGCGGTCGTCGTCGGCTGGATCTGGGCCCGGTTCGGCCGTCGGGAGTGGCTCGGCCGGTACATCGCGCGCCGGCTGCCGGACTCCGACGGATCTTCGTCGTCCCGATTCGAGACGTTCCGGCTGGCGGTCGCCCACGACTTCTTCGAAGCGGGCGGGTTCCTGGTGATCGGTGCGGCGGCTGCGGCGACGATGAACGTCGTCATCCCGCCGGACTGGATCACTACGGTCGCCGGTGTCCCGGTGCTCTCGATCCTCGTCCTGGCGGCGCTGGCAGTGGTCCTGTCGATCTGTTCGGAGGCCGACGCGTTCGTCGCGGCCAGCCTGACCGGCTTCCCGATGCCGGCCCAGCTCGCGTTCATGGTGGTCGGGCCGGTGGTCGACCTCAAGCTCATCGCGCTGCAGACCGGGACGTTCGGCCGGGCGTTCGCGGTCCGCTTCGCCCCGCTGACGTTCGTCGTCGCGGTCACGGCCGCGGTGATCACCGGCCTGCTGATCGGAGTGGCCTGATGCGGCGGGAAGTCCAGGCGATCGTCTTCGTCGTCCTCGGCGCGGTGCTGCTGAAGCTCGTCATCTCCGGCGAGTACCTGAATTACGTCCAGAGCCTGCTCAAGGTGCCGCTGATCGTCACCGGCGTGGTGCTGATGGCGTTCGGCGCGCTCGGGTTCGCCCGCGACTGGCGCGGCCGCGCTGTGGTCGAACGGTCCCGGCAGCGGTCGGCGGAGGCCCGCGTCCGGACTCACGGCCCCGGCGCGGTTTCCGTTCCTACCGATGCGGACGACGATCAGCAGGCGCTCTCCGAGGCGGACGTGGACGCCGAGCACGCCGACGCCGGGCACGCCGACGCCGGGGGGCACTCGCACGGCGGTGACACGCACGGCGTGGGCTGGCTCTGGGCAGTGCCGATCTTCGTCCTGGTGTTGGTACCGCCACCGGCGCTCGGGTCGTTCGCGGCGGAGCGTGGCGCGGTGACCGTGCCGAAGCCGCCCGAGTCGGTGACCTACCAGGCGCTGCGCGGCGCCGACCCGGTCCGGCTGGAGGTGCACGAGTACGCCCAGCGCGCGGTCTGGGATTCCGGCCGCACGCTGACCGGGCGGACCGTCGAGCTCAGCGGCTTCGTGGCGCCGCACAGCGGCGGCACCTGGTACCTGACCCGGATGAAGGTGAACTGCTGCGCGGCGGACGCGCGGCCCTACCAGGTGGAGATCGTCGACTCACCGACCCGGGTGGCCAGGGACGCCTGGGTGAAGGTGACCGGTACCTGGGTAGCGAGCACGTCCAGCGATCCGTGGAAAGCGGTGCCGTTGCTCAAGGCCGTCACCGTCAGCGGGATCCCGACCCCGGCTCAGCCGTACGAGTAGCGTCCCCGCTCTGCTCGGGCGCGGCCGAGGCGGGTGCGTCGGCGTCGGGGAAGGCCTGCCAGGCCGGCTCCGGAGAGGCCTCACCGATGCGCTCGGGAGCGGAACCGTCGGCTCGCCGGGTCACGGTCACCCCGCCAGCAGCGGCGCCCTCGGTGGCTTCCCCAGCGGCCGACGGGACCGGCGGGACGGTGAGCGCGACCACCGCACCGGTCAGCAGCGCGCTGCCGACGATGCCGCACCCGACCGCCGCGGTCCACGCACCCGCGACCCCGTCGATCCGCTCCGCCCCGTAGGCGGCGTCCGCGTAGAACGACTGCCAGAGCGTGACCACCCACTCCATCGCCGCGACCAGCGCCAGCGCGCCGAGCGCCAACCAGCGGAACAGCAGCCGCCCCGGCCGAGCCAGGATGGTGATCCCGGCCGCGACCAGCGCACCGACCGCGAGAGCTCCGCTGACCAGCGCGACGAACGACCACTCGCTCGGCAGCTCGGCCTCACCGTCCAGCGGTCGCACCCACGCCACCGGGACGAGCAGCACCACCACCGTGCCGACCAGCGCCAGGATCCGCGCGGTGTTGATCGCCGCAGCGGACGACCCGACCGACGCCGCGCCCGCCGGTGCCGCCCACTGATCCGTCCGGGGGCGGAACCACCGCACCAAGGCGGCTCCCAGCACCACCGTAACCGCCGCGACGACTCCGGCGGTGCCCACCCCACCGCCGAACACCTGCCCGATGATCACGCTGCGATACGCCGGATCGCGGGTCTGCGGCGGCATCGCGTCCACGTACTCCTGGTAGCGGATGTACGTCGCCAGGTAAGCCAGCAACCGCGCGGGCAGCAGAACGACGATCGCTCCGCGCAGTGACGCCAGGCCGAGCCGCGACCCGCGAAGGATGAGCACCGCGACGAGGCCGGACACCAGCGCGAACCCGAGCGAGAACCCGCCGAGTACGAACACCGTCGGCAACGCGGTGCCCGGGTCGAGATTCTCGACCGTGTCGTCACCGCTACGCAGGGCGTTGTGGAGCATCCCGATCTCGCCGAGGAAACGGTACGCGCCGAGCAGGTCGCCGAACGCTCCGATCACGAGCAGACCGGCAACGATGCGGTCAAGTCCGCGATCCGTGCGGATGAGCCGCCGCTGAAGAGCCATGCCGCATTGTTGCCGGAGTGGGACGGTGGCCACTAACGCGACCGGCCGGATGCTCGTAGGAGCATCCGGCCGGTCGGTTGGTTCACCCGCAATCAGCGGGAACGACGGTCCTCGCCGGGACGGGACGAGCGCTGCTCCGGCGTCCACCGCGGACGCCCCGCCCGGTAGCCCTCGGAGCTGCCGCGGTCGGTGCGCTCGGCGCGGTTGCCCGCGGCCCGGTTGCCCTCGGCGCGGAACTCCCCGGCACGCTGTGCCGGTCGACGGTCGCCCCGGTCGAAGCCCCGGTCGGACCCACGGTCCGACCGCTCGCCGCGCTCGGACCAGCGCGGGCCGTCCGAACGACGCGGGCCGCCACGGAAGCCACCCTCACGCCGCTCGCCCGACCCGCTCCGCGGACCACGGCGCGGGTCGCGGCCACGGTCGCGGTCGGAGCCGAACGACTCACGACGCCGGTTGCGCCGGGCCTCGGCGGCAGCCAGCTCCTCCGCGGTCGGCGGCGGCGGTGCCGGCGGCAGCGCGTCGATCAGGACGCTCGGCAGCGGCGACTCCGGCGCGATCGTCGACCGGGTCGGGTTGATGCCCGCGAGCTTCGCCAGGCGGTGCGCGGACTTCCGGCTGTAGGGCGCGACCAGCGTGGCCACTACGCCGGACGCTCCAGCCCGCGCCGTACGTCCGGCCCGGTGCAGGTACGACTTCGGGTCGGTCGGCGGGTCGTAGTGCACGACCAGCCCGACGCCGTCGACGTGCACACCGCGCGCCGCGACGTCGGTCGCGACCAGGACCGGTGCACGCCCGTTCTTGAAGTTCGAGAGCACCCGGTTGCGCTGGCCCTGCGTGCGGCCACCGTGCAGCGGCTCGGCGAAGATGCCGCGCTCGGTGAGCTGCTCGGCGAGCCGGTCCGCACCGGCCTGGGTCTTCACGAACATGATCGTGCGACCGGTCGACTTCACCAGCTCGGCGGCCACCCGCACCTTGTCCTGGTGGGTCACGTGGAGCATGTGGTGCTCCATCGTGTCGACCGACGCCGTGGACGGGGCCAGCGAGTGGGTCACCGGGTCGGTGAGGTACTCCCGGACGATCGTGTCGACGTCGTTGTCCAGCGTCGCGGAGAACAGCAGGCGCTGGCCGTCGGACCGGACCTGGTCGAGCAGTGCCCGGACGACCGGCAGGAAGCCCATGTCGGCCATCTGGTCGGCCTCGTCGATCGCGGTGATCTCGACGTCGTCGAGAACAGCGCTACCGCGCCGGATGTGGTCCTCGAGCCGGCCCGGCGTCGCGACGACGACGTGGACGCCGCGCCGCAGGTCTTCGAGCTGGCGGGACATCGCGGCGCCACCGACGACCGGACGCACCCGGACGCCGACCGCGCGGCCCAACGGAGCCAGCGCGTCGGTCACCTGGAGCGCGAGCTCCCGGGTGGGGACCAGCACCAGGCCCAGCGGACGTCCGGGACGGACCCGGGCACCGGCGAGCTTGGCCACCAGCGGCAACCCGAACGCCAGCGTTTTGCCGGAGCCGGTGGAGCCACGGCCGAGAACGTCGCGGCCGGCGAGAACCTCGGGGATCGTCGCGGCCTGGATCGGAAACGCGTTGACGAGTTCTTGCCGCTCGAGCGCGGTGACGATGGCGCGCGGAAGGCCCAGGTCAGCGAAGGAAACGGGAGTTTCGGCGGGATCCACCTCGGCGGTGTCCGCCTCGAGGTTTTCCAGGAGGAGTTCGTCATCGATGACGACGGCCTCGGGAAGGACCTCTTCGGTCGAGAAATCGGGCAGTTCAGATACAGCAGACAGCGTTGGCACAGAACGGCTTTCCGGGCGGACGACACAGCAGCCAGGGGTCATCCACCCCGGTCGGGGTAACAGGGATCGCAACGTCGAACCCACTGACCACCGGACGCACGGACCACCGGGACACGGGTTTGCGACGAAACCTCGAAGGACTCTTCGGCCAAGTTACTCGGGCCCCATGAGCTGCTCTGGGTCTCCGAGGAGGCTTGGACTTAACAAGAATACCTGGTCCCTGTGTTCCCCGACCGAGGGCGTGACCTGACGCACCCGCAACCAGGCTCTCAGGGTGGTTCAGATCACCCGGATGGCTCACCACAACCACCGATAGGCCACATCTTTCTCACAGCGGGTCGGCTGGTCTGAGTGGTTCTGGGTGCCTACCGTCTCAGGTATGGGAACAGGTGGACCCGGCCAAGTACCGGGGAACAGCCAGCTCGCCGAGGCGGGCCGTCGCATGAGAGGAACCGCGATGTACCGGCTGCACTGCCCAGAGTGCGCACGGCCCGGCGTCACGCGAACCAACCGTCGCGAGGTACAGGCGCTGGCCAACACGCACAACCAAATGCTCCACCGCGGCCGTCCGGTAGCAACCGTTCGGATGGCCGGCTGGAACCTTTTTCGGAGGGTGACCCGTCAGCACTGAGGTAGTGAGCAGCTAGTCCTGGAGCGCAGCCCCTGCGCACCGGAAGACCCCGCAAGTAGCACTCGGCCGCCGGGCCGGGCCCGAGCACGCCCCGACGACCACCCGGATGTACCCCGGGACCGGTCCCGGCGCCGTACTCGGCTCGGACCGGCTGCGCAGTACCGAACACGCAGTGTCCTTCCCCAACCGATCCGGGGGTCCCGCGCACAACGCGGGGCCCCCGTTCGGTTACTCCGGCCCTGCTCGCCCTTTTTCCGTAGGGTTTGCGCCATGCACGCGATCACGATCACTGAACCTGGCGGACCCGAGGTGCTGCGCTGGACGGAGGTTCCCGACCTCCGGCCCGGGCCGGACGAAGTCCTGATCGACGTGGTCGCCTCCGCCGTCAACCGCGCGGACCTGCTCCAGCGTCAGGGCGCCTACCCACCACCGCCGGGCGCTTCCGAGTACCCGGGACTGGAATGCTCCGGGCGGATCGCCGCCGTGGGTCCCGGCGTCGAGGGCTGGAACGTCGGCGACGAGGTCTGTGCCCTGCTCGCCGGCGGCGGATACGCCGAGCAGGTCGTGGTACCGGCCGGCCAGGTGTTGCCGGTTCCCGACGGCGTCTCGCTCGCCGAGGCGGCCGGCCTGCCGGAGGTGTACTGCACGGTCTGGTCGAACGTCTTCGCGGTCGGACGCCTGGCGCCCGGCGACACGTTCCTGGTGCACGGAGGCGCCGGCGGGATCGGCACGGCCGCGATCCAGCTGGCCGCGGCGTACGGCGCCCGGGTGTTCTGCACCGCGAGCGCGGCGAAGCACAACGTCTGTCTCGCGCTGGGCGCCGAGCGTGCCATCGATTACCGCACCGAGGACTTCGTCGAGGTGGTGAAGGAGGCCACCGACGGCCGCGGCGTCGACGTCATCCTCGACAACATGGGGGCCAAGTACCTCGACCGCAACGTGGCCGCCCTGGCCACCAGCGGACGGCTGGTCGTGATCGGCATGCAGGGCGGCGTGAAGGGTGAACTGAACCTCGCTGCGCTGCTGGCCAAGCGCGCCTCGATCACCGCCACCTCGCTGCGCGCCCGACCGGTGAGCGAGAAGACGGAGATCGTCGAGGACGTCAAGACGCACGTCTGGCCGCTACTCGGGTTCGGCAAGATCCGGCCGATCATCGACCGCGCGATCGCCCTGCAGGACGCCGCCGAAGCACACCGGGTCCTCGAGTCCGGCGAGGCCACCGGCAAGGTCCTCCTGGTCCGCTGAGCCCGCGGCGCGGCCGTCAGGCTCGGGGCGCCGGGGGAACCAGCAGACGCCAGGTGTCGGCGGCGAACTGGAGCTCGAACCCGAGACCGGTGTAGAAACGCAGCGCGTTGTGCACGTTCTCGGTGTCCACCCCGAGCCCCACCGCACTCCGCCCCCGCTGGGCGAAGACCGCGAACGCGGTCCGCAGCAGCAGCGTGGCGATGCCGGTGCCCCGGGCGGCGGCCACCGTGCCGAGATTCTGCACCCAGCCGGTCGCTTCCCGCTCGTTGTGGCCGACGAGTACCCCGACGTCGACCAGCTGGCCGGTAGCGGCGTCGACCCGGGACGCGATCCAGGTCAGCGACCAGTCCCGGTGGTCGGCGTCCATGCGCTTGCGCCACTCCGCGTAGCTCGTCGCCTCGAAGCCGAAGTGCCCGGCGAAGGTCTCCTGGACCAGGCGGTAGGCGATCTCCTCGTCCGCCGGGGACGTCACCACCCGGATCTGGACGTCGCCCGGCACCTTCGGCGGAGAGTCGACGTCGACGGAGACCGGGCGGGTGAGGACGTGGTGCCGCCGGACGTTGCGCCAGCCTCGGGCCGGCAACGCGTGCACGGCCAGCACCGAGTCCGGCGTCAGCGCCAGATGCAGGTCGGCGTCGCCTGCTCCGGGCGTCGCGGCGGCGATCTCCGCCGACCGCACGATGAGCAGATCGAGCAGATGGATGCCGGCCGGGAGCGCGTCCCGCAGCACGTAGTGGTCGACGTCCAGCCGGAGACCGGACGAGGCCGGCCAGAGGATGGCGTAGGCGACCAGCCGATCGCGGTCGAACGCGAGCCAGGAGTCGCGGGCGAGGTCGGCGGTCCGTCGCAGGTCGGCTTCGACCTCCTCCACGGCGTATCCGCCCTCGCCGGTGTCGACCAGATCGACCTCGTTGATCAGCGTCCGGATGGCGGGCGCGTCGGCGAGCACGGCCGCCCGGACGGTGAGTCCCGGTGGAAGGGAGGTCGCAGGACTGGCGTCGGAACGAATGGGCATACCCTGCACCCTCCGCTACCGACGTCCGCATGCACAATGCGATTGCGGGAGGATGGTCATATGACCGACACCCAGTCCCCGAATGAGCGCCCCGACTCCCCCGGTCAGACCATCATGGTCATGGGCCCGGACGGCTCGCCGGTCGGCGCGATGCCGGTGGAAGCCGGCAAGGAAGATCTCGACAACGATCCGTCCCGGCTGATCGAGCAACCCGGCAAGGTCATGCGGATCGGCAGCATGATCAAACAGCTCCTCGAAGAGGTCCGGGCCGCTCCGCTCGACGAGGCGAGCCGTGCCCGGCTCAAGGAGATCCACGCCCGATCGATCGCCGAGCTGGAAGACGGCCTGGCGCCCGAGCTCCGCGACGAGCTGGAGCGGCTCTCGCTCCCGTTCACCGACGACGCGACGCCGTCGGAGCCGGAGCTGCGGATCGCCCAGGCCCAGCTGGTGGGGTGGCTGGAAGGGCTGTTCCACGGCATCCAGGCCGCGCTGGTGGCTCAACAGATGGCCGCCCGTATGCAGCTGGAGCAGATGCGCGGACGCCCAGCCCTGCCGCCGGGGCTCGGCGGCATCGTGTCCGGTGACGACCGGCCGACCCCGCACGGCACCGGCCAGTACCTGTAGGCCAGCGCCGGGGTGGCGAGCCCTACCTAGCTATCGCAGCTTCGTCCAGCAGGGCGTCGAGGTAGGTCGCCACCCCATCGGCGTCGTTTCCGGTGGTCACCGTGTGCGCCACGGCGGCGGCCTCCGGGTGCGCGCCGGCCACGACGACGCCGCGCCCCGCCCAGCTGAGCATCGGGATGTCGTTGGGCATGTCGCCGAACGCGAGCACGGTGTTCGGGTCGACGCCGCAGCGGCGGGCGACCCACTCGAGTCCGGTGGCCTTCGTGACGCCCGCAGCCGAGACCTCGATCAGGCCGCGGAAGCCCGAGTGGGTGGCCGTGACGGCGCCGTCGAACACCCCTCCGCAGGTCTTCCAGAGCTCGGCGGCCTCCACCTCGGGAGCGCGGATGAGCAGCTTCTCCGCGGGCTCGCTGACGAGCACGTCGTAGGAGACCTGTTCCTCGTCGGTCCGTCCGAGGTCGTGCCGGACCGGGTAGTCGACCTCGTGCATCATCCGCGGCCCACGCTCGACCGCGAAGACCACGCCGGGGATCGCCTCCCGGACGGCGTCGGTGACCGAGCGGAGCGTCTCCGCGGAGATCGGCCAGTTCTGCAGCACCTCACCGGATGCGCCGTCCAGCACCACCGCGCCGTTGGCGCAGACCACCCGGCCCCGACGACCGGTCTGCGCGAGCACCGGGTCCATCCATCGCCACGGCCGGCCGGTGACGAACACCAACGTGATGCCGCACCGCTCGAGACGCTCGAACGTGGCCAGGGTGCGCTCCGAGACGGTCAGGTCCGATCGCAGCAAGGTTCCGTCGAGATCGGTAGCGACCAGCTTGGGCACGAACACCACTCCAGCCTTACATGCGACGACGCAACCCACCGCCTCGATGTCAGAACATGGACGAGATCCATGCTCTCTGTGGGGTTTGGGTGTCGATTTGGTGGTTAGGCTGTCCGCGTGCCGAACTACGCGACCGCTGACGCGGTGGACCGGGGCAGGTTGCTGGCCTTCCTGAGACCCCGGCACCACGGCCTGCTCGCGACCACCCGGAAAGACGGTCGACCGCAGCTGTCACCGGTCACCTGCGGTGTGGACGTCGACGGCCGCATCGTGGTGTCGACGTATCCCGACCGAGCCAAGTCGATCAACGCCCGCCGCGACACCCGCGCCAGCATCTGTGTGCTCTCCTCCGACTGGAACGGACCGTACGTCCAGGTGGACGGCGTAGCCGAGGTGCTCGACCTGCCCGAGGCGCTCGAGCCGCTCGTCGAGTACTACCGGTGCATCTCCGGCGAGCACCCGGACTGGGACGGGTACCGGACCGCCATGGAACGACAGGGGAAGTGCCTGATCCGGATCGAGATCGAGCGTTGGGGCCCGATCTCCACCGGCGGATTCCCACCGCGCCTGGCCGCTCAGTTCGGCGGCGCGAGCTGACCGAAGTCCGACAGAACCGGAGCTGACGCAGCGTCGGCTCGCTCCCCCCTGCCGCCTATCCTGTCGCCAAGCGGTAGAGGGGAGGTCGGGTGACACCTGAGGGTGCCGAATCTCGCCTCGGTGACCGTTATGTCCTCGGTGAGGTGCTGGGTCGGGGGGCGACCGGCGCCGTCTACGCCGCCCACGACACCCACCTCGATCGGCCGGTGGCGGTCAAGGTACTCGTCCAGGCCGGTGACACGCTCACGACGCCGGAGCGGTTCCAGCGCGAGGCCCGGATCACCGCCCGGCTGAACCACGCCAACATCGTCGCGGTGCACGACGTCGGGCGGGTCGGCAAGCGGGACTCCATCGACGGGGCCGTCGGGACGCCGTTCCTGGTGATGGAGCTGCTCACCGGCGGGAGCTGGAAAGAGGAGCTGAGCCGCGCCCGGCCGTCTCCGGAGCGGGTCGCCGGTGCGCTGGTCGGCGTCGCCAGGGCGTTGGCCGCCGCGCACGCGGTCGGGGTCACCCACCGCGACATCAAACCCGCGAACGTGCTGCTCACCGCCGACGGTGAAGCGAAGCTCGCCGACTTCGGCATCGCAAAATCCACCGAGGCCACCGGCCTGACCCGGCCCGGCGACATCGTGGGCACGCTCGCGTACACCGCGCCCGAGTGCCTGGAGGGGAGCCCGGCCGGGCCCGCCGCGGACGTCTGGTCGTTCGGCGTCATGCTCTACGAGAGCCTGTCCGGACGGCGGCCGTTCGAGCAGGAGACGCTCGGCGCGTTGATCACGGCGATCCAGTCCGGCCGGTACCGGTCGCTGGCGTACGACTTACCCACGCTGCCCCATGCTCTGTCCGCGACCGTGGACCGCTGTCTCGACCCCGACCCGCCTCACCGGCCGACCGCGGCCGAGCTGGCGCGGGTGCTCGGGGACACCGCGGCGCTCGCCGCGCCGCCGACCACGGTGACCCCGACGTCCGGACCGCCCCCGTTCATCCCGTCCCAATTCAGTCCCCCGGTCTCCGGCCCTCCGATTTCCGGCCCTCCGATTCCCGGCCCTCCGATTCCCGGGCCACCGATTTCCGGACCGCCGATTTCCGGACCACCGATCTCCGGACCACCGATCTCCGGACCACCGATCTCCGGACCACCGATCTCCGGACCACCGATCTCCGGACCACCGATCTCCGGACCACCGATCTCCGGGCCACCGATCTCCGGACCACCGATCTCCGGACCACCGATCTCCGGACCACCGATCTCCGGACCACCGATCTCCGGACCACCGATCTCCGGACCACCGATCTCCGGGCCACCGATCTCCGGACCACCGATCTCCGGACCACCGATCTCCGGACCACCGATCTCCGGACCACCGATCTCCGGACCACCGATCTCCGGACCACCGATCTCCGGGCCACCGATCTCCGGACCACCGATCTCCGGACCACCGATCTCCGGACCACCGATCTCCGGGCCACCGTCGGGGTGGCGTTCGGGTGGCCGACCGCCGGCACCGCCGACGACGGGACGACTGCTCTCCGCGCCCGGCAGCCCGGTACCGATCCCCAGCCGGTACGCCTCCGGCGCCAGGTCCGCGTCCGCCGCGGCCGCACCGCCGCCTTCGAGCAGCCCACCGTTACCGATTCCCTCACCGGACGCCGCGGGCAAGCGCCGCCGCTGGCTGATCCCGGTCGCGGGTTTCGTCGTCCTCACGCTCCTGGTCGGCGGCGTCGTCGCCGGTCGTGGCCTGCTCGACTCGGTCGTCGGCTGCACCGGTGAGCTCCCGCTCGTCGTCGCCTCGTCGCCCGAGAAAGCCGGCGTCGTCGGTGCGCTCGCCGACCGGTACAACAGCGACCCGGCCGAGGTCGACGGCCGGTGCGTCGACGTCCGGATCGTCACCGTGAAGTCCGGCGAGGCCGTCGAGGCGCTGACCAAGGGCTGGCCCACCACGGACTACGGAGTGCGCCCGGACGTCTGGTCGCCGGCGTCGAGCGTCTGGGTGGGGTTGGTCGGGCAGCACGTGGGCGCGATCGGCGCACCGGCGAAGGCCCCGAGCCTGGCCCGGTCGCCGCTGGTGATCGCCGCCCCCGTGGCGACCGCGAAGGCACTCGGCTGGCCGGCGAAGGCACCCAGCTGGCAGGACATCGCCCGGTACGCCGGGAACGACGCGGCCTGGAAAGCGGCGAGCAACTCGTCGACGCCGTTCTTGTTCGCGCGAACCAATCCCCTGGTCTCCACGTCAGGACTGCACGCGACGCTCGCCGCCTACCTCGCCGCACCCGGCCGCACCGGCGACGTGGAAGCCGACCTGAAGCGCAACAGCGTCCGGCTGTTCCTCCGGACGCTGGAGCGGTCGACCGACCGCTACGGCGACACCACGCTGACGTTCCTCGACACGCTGCGCCAGCAGGAGGAGCAGACCGAGTCGTCGTCGGTGTCCGCGCTCGCGGTCGAGGAGCAGACCGTCTGGGCCTACAACCAGGGCGAGCCGATGAGCGCGGGCAGCAGCCACCTGCCGGCGCCGAAGCAGAAGCTGGTCGCGATGCACCCCCGCGACGGAACACTCGTCTCCGACCACCCGTACGTGGCCGTCGACAGCGTCATCGACGCGCCCTGGGTGACCACCGCGAAGCGCACGGCCGCCGACGACTTCCTCGACTTCCTGCTCGACGAGGACCAACAGGCTGTGTTCCGCGCCGCCGGGTTCCGGGACAGCAACGACCAGCTCGACCCTCGCGTCGTCGAAGCCTCCTCCGGCCTGGTCAGCGAGAAGGCCGCCACGACCTTCCCGTCGCCCCAGCCCGCCGCGGTGGCGGCCCTGCTCGCCGCGTGGCGCAACCTGAACCGCCCGGCGAACGTCCTGGTCGTGATGGACACGTCCGGGTCGATGAAGGAGAAGGTCGAGGGCACCAACTCCACCCGCCTCCAGCTGGCGACGCGGGCCGCCAGCGCGTCGCTGTCCTACTTCGGTACGAACGACGCCGTCGGGCTCTGGGAGTTCTCCACCCACCTGTCCGGATCGGTCGACCACCGACAACTCGTCCCGATCAGCGCCAAGGACGAGGAGGCGCTGACCCGGGCTCTGAGGAACCTGCAGCCGCAGAACGACACCGGTCTCTACGACACCGCCCGGAACGCGGTGAACGCAGTGCGCGCGCAGGCCGACGCCGATGGAATCAACGCGGTGGTGCTGCTCACCGACGGCGACAACCAGGACCCCGGCAGCGTCAGCCCGGCGGCGCTGCTGGCCGGACTCCGCCCCCGGGCGGGGCAGCCGGCCGTCCGGGTCTACCCGATCGCGTTCGGCGACGACCTCAGCGAAGCCGGCAAGGGCGTGCTGAATCAGATCGCCCGTACGACCGGTGGTCGCTACTACCAGTCCAACGACCCTCGCGACATCGAGTCCGTCCTCGGCGACGTGATGTCGAACTTCTAGAGCAGCGCCGCGAGGTAGTGGGCGACGCCGTCCTCGTCGTTGGATCGAGTGACCTCGTCGGCCACCGCCTTCAACTCCGGGTGCGCGTTCGCCACCGCGACGCCACGACCCGACCAGGCGAGCATCGGGACGTCGTTGGGCATGTCCCCGAACGCGAGCACGTCGACCGCACTCACCCCGACCGTGTCGCAAACCACCGCGAGCCCGGCAGCCTTCGTCACGCCGGTCGGGCAGATTTCCAGGAACCCGAGCCCGGCGTAGGTGACCTCGCCGACCGCCGCGGGCACGACGGCGCGCGCCACCGCGAAGAACTCGTCGACGTCGAGGCCGGGCTTGGCGACGAACACCTTCAGCAGCTCACCGGCGAACATCGTCTCCCGATCCGCGGGCTCCCACGGCTCCGGGAACGGCCACTCGAACGACGGATCACCGTGCAGCGGCGCGTGGTCGGCCTCGCCGGCCTCCACCGTGACAAGCACCGGACCGACCCGGTCCTCGATCATCTGCACCGCCTGGGCGGCGACGGCGCCGGCGATCCGCGTCGCCTTGAGCACGCCGCCGGTGTTGAGGTCGAGCACGAACCCGCCCTGCGCGCACACCAGGTACCGGGAGACGTCGACGGCCGCCGCCGACAGGGTGCGGAGCCGGGGTCCACGTCCGGTCACGCCCACGACCTCGACACCGGCGTCCCGCACCCGACGCAGCACGTCGTGGGTGTAGGCCGAGACAGTCCCGTCGGAGCGGATGAGCGTGCCGTCCAGGTCAGTCGCCACCAGCGCGGGCAAAACGGGCACCTTGCTCCCATCGACCGCTTCGACGTCGGCGCTTAGGGAAACCACCGGCTGAGAGCGGTGGCGCAGCCGTCCATCTCCACCGGGTCGGTGACCTCGTCCGCGGCCTCCTGGACGATCTCCAGCGCCTGCCCCATCGCGATCGCCCAGCCGGCCCACTTGAACAGCTCGATGTCGTTCGTGCCGTCCCCGATCGCCAGCACGTCGGCCGGATCGACGCCGAGGTCGTCGCAGACCATGGCGGTGCCGGTTGCCTTCGAGACACCCGGCGCCTGGACGTCGAGCCAGGCGCTGTAACCCAGGTCCCAGCTGTACTGCTCCGGGTCGAGCACCTCGGCGGCCGCCGCACCCATCCGCGTCGTGTCCCACCCGGGTGCGACGCACACCATCCGGACGACCGGCTCGGAGACCAGCGTCGCCAGATCGACGACCTCTTCGCGACCGACCGTGAACTCGCGGTGGAAGCCGTCGGTGGTCACGAAGCCCCACGGATCACGCTCGGCCGCGAACACCGCTTCGGGAATGCGCGCCGCCAGCGCGGTCGCCGCCGCCGTCACGTCGACCGGCACCCGGTGGGTGATCTCGCCCGCTTCCGCGTCGTAGACCACCGCACCGTTCGTGCACACCAGCTCGACGCCGCGGATGCCGAGCGCGACCGCCGTATCGACCGCGTCCGGCACGGCCCGGCCGGTGGCCACGACGACCGGCACACCGGCGTCGATCACCCGGCCGACCGCAGCGGCCACCGCGAGGCTCGGCCGGGTACCGGCCCGCCCGTACGGCACGACGGTGCCGTCCAGGTCGAGCGCGACGAGCTTGGGACGCCAGGCGGGATCGGGTCGTCTCACGAGGCGAGCACGTCCCGGCCTCCGAGAAACGGCCGAAGTGCTTCCGGAACCTTCACCGACCCGTCCGGCTGCTGGTGGTTCTCGAGGATCGCGACGATCCACCGGGTGGTGGCCAGCGTGCCGTTGAGCGTCGCCACCGGCTCGGGCTTCCCGCTGGGGCCCCGGTGCCGGATGTTGAGCCGACGGGCCTGGAAGTCGGTGCAGTTCGACGTCGACGTCAGTTCGAGGTACCGGTTCTGGCTGGGCAGCCAGGCCTCGCAGTCGAACTTGCGGGCGGCCGACGAGCCCAGGTCTCCGGCGGCGACGTCGATGACCCGGTAGGGGACCTCCACCTTGGCCAACATCTCCTCCTCCCACGCGAGCAGGCGCAGGTGTTCCTCGCGCGACTGCTCGAGCGTGGTGTACGAGAACATCTCGACCTTGTCGAACTGGTGGACACGGATGATCCCGCGGGTGTCCTTCCCGTAGGAGCCGGCTTCCCGCCGGTAACACGTCGACCAACCGGCGTACCGCTTCGGACCGTTCGACAGGTCGATGATCTCGTCGGCGTGGTACCCGGCGAGTGCGACCTCGCTGGTACCGACCAGGTAGAGGTCGTCGGCCTCCAGCCGGTAGATCTCGTCGGCGTGCGCGCCGAGGAAGCCGGTGCCGCCCATGATCTCGGGCTTGACCAGCGTCGGCGTGATCATCGGCGTGAAGCCGTACTCGACCGCCTGGGCGATCGCCATGTTGAGCAGAGCGAGTTCCAGCAGCGCGCCGACGCCGGTGAGGAAGAAGAACCGCGATCCGCCGACCTTGCTGCCGCGCTCCATGTCGATCGCGCCGAGCTTCTCGCCGATCGCGAGGTGGTCGAGCGGGTTCTCCAGCCCGGGGATCGTGCCGACCTCGCGCAGCACGACGTAGTCGTCCTCGCCACCGACCGGCACGCCCTCCTCGACGACGTTCGGCACCGCGAGGTGGGCTTCGCGCAGCGCTGCGTCCGCCGCGGACTGATCGGCCTCCGCGGCCTTCACGGTCGCGGCGAGTTCCTTGGCGGCGGCGACCAGCGCCGGACGCTCGTCCTTGCTCGCCGCCTTGACCTTGTTCGAGACCGCCTTCTGCTCGCCACGGAGCGCGTCGGCCTTGGCCACCGCGGCCCGCCGCCGCTCGTCGGCACCGAGCAGCTCGTCCACCAGAGACTCGGACTCTCCGCGGGCACGTTGGCTGGCGCGGACGATGTCCGGGTTGTCCCTGAGCAAGCGAAGATCGATCACCCCGCCAGCCTACAAGCGACCCCTGCTTGCGCTCTCCTCCATAACCGGCGACCGCTCGCCGCCACCCGGCGACGTCACAACCGGCCGGCGGAGTCGTTCACCGGAGCGACGTCGAGGGTGACGGTCAGCGAGCCGTCCGCGAACCGGCGGTGGGTCGGCAGGCCGAGCCCGGAGAGCAGGCGCAGCATCGGCACGTTGTCCGGCCGGACCAGCGCGTGCACCTGCGTGCACTCGGCGTCCACCGCGGCAGCGAGCAGGCGCCGGGTCACGGCCGTGCCGAGCCCGCGCGACTGCCAGGCGTCCTCCACCAGCAGTCCGAGCTCCGCGGGCGTTGCGTCGTCGGCGCCGCACCACATCAGGTTGCCCAGCGCCACGATCCGTCCGTCGAGCGCCTCACCCACCAGCGCGACGCCGAGCCGCGGGTTGACCAGGCGGCTCAGCTGTCGACGGGTCAGCCGGGACACACCGGAGTTGTACCGGCGGAACCGGGCCTCGTCCGAGCAGCGTGCGTGCATGTCGACGATCGCGTCCAGGTCGGCGATCCCGGCGCGGCGCCAGCGGACGGCGTCGCTGTCGGCGGGCGCTTCGAGCAGCGTGGCGAGTTCGGCCAGCGCGCGGGCCCGCGCGGTCTCCGAGGGTGTGAGCCGGGCGTCCATCCGGGCGACGCGCAGCTGGCCGCCGCGGGGATCACGGAGCCGCAGATCGCTGGCGGACTCGTGGCCGGGCAGTGTCCCAGCGGGCGACCACTCGACCGCACTGCCGTCGAGCAGGTCGGAGAGGGCCAGCGGCAGGCTCTCCGGATCGCGCACCAGCCGGGCCGCCAGCTGCAGGGCCCGCGTCGGCGGATCGGCCAACCCGTGCACGTCCGCCGGGCGTACCACCGCCCGCCGTCCCCCGCCGGCCGCGACCGCAGCCGCGATGTCCTCGGCCGTGAGGTCCGCCGGTGCGTCCGCGACGAAGTCGTCGACCGCGCCCGCGACGACCGGGTGGACCTGCACCGACAGGATGTTCACCGAGAGATCGGCGAGGCTCCCGGCGAGCATGGCCAGCCGACCCGGCTCGTCGTCCACGACCGTACGGATCTGCCAGAGCGTCATGTAAATCCCCCATCGAGTCATCAGCTGTCCCGGGTTACGGCGGCGGAGCCGGTGACGGGACCAATCCTCGGCGGGCTGGATTACGGGATCGTTCCAGCAGGGTGACCGCAGGCAGAAAACGAAGAATGTCCGAGTGCGTTCAATCACAATCCTGCCGGTGAACGCAGTTCGCGTACCATGGCAGAACGTGCAGTTCCTCCAGGCCTCCGGCGGCCCGACCACGCCGACAGCTGATCTGACCTACAACGACGTCTTCATGGTTCCGGCCCGGTCCGACGTCAGGTCCCGCCTCGACGTCGACCTCCGCACCGTCGACGGAGTAGGCACCACCATTCCGCTCGTCGTCGCGAACATGACCGCGATCGCCGGACGCCGAATGGCCGAAACCACGGCCCGCCGTGGCGGTCTGACGATCATCCCCCAGGACATCCCCCTCGACGTCGTCGCGAGCGTCGTGGAGTGGGTGAAGCAGCGGCACGTCGTCTACGAGACCCCGGTGACGCTGAGCCCACACCACACCGTCGGTGACGCGCTCGCGCTCATCCACAAGCGGGCCCACGAGGCGGCGATCGTCGTCCAGGGTGATCGCCCAGTGGGGGTGGTGACCCCCGCCGACTGCGGAAGCGTCGACCGGTTCACGCAGGTCGAAGAGGTGATGAGCAGCGAACTGCTGACGATCACCGAGGGCACGCCGATGGACAAGGCGTACGGGACGCTGCACGACGCCCGCCGCAAGCTCGCCCCAGTGGTGGACGGCGACGGCCACCTGGTCGGTGTGGTGACCCGCACCGGATCGCTCCGCAGCACGCTCTACACCCCGGCGCTCGACGCCGACGGCAGGCTGCGGATCGGCACCGCGATCGGCATCAACGGCGACGTGGCAGGCAAAGCGAAAGCGCTGCTGGAGGCCGGAACGGACGTCCTCGTAGTGGACACCGCACACGGCCACCAGGAGAAGATGCTCGCCGCCGTCCGCGCGGTCCGATCGATCGACCCGTCGGTGCCGGTGGTGGCGGGCAACGTCGTCACCGCGGCCGGCGTTCGAGACTTGGTGGACGCCGGCGCCGACATCGTCAAGGTGGGCGTCGGCCCCGGCGCGATGTGCACGACCCGGATGATGACCGGCGTCGGAAGGCCCCAGTTNCCGGCGTTCGAGACTTGGTGGACGCCGGCGCCGACATCGTCAAGGTGGGCGTCGGCCCCGGCGCGATGTGCACGACCCGGATGATGACCGGCGTCGGAAGGCCCCAGTTCAGCGCGGTCCTGGAGTGCGCAGCGGAAGCACGGAAGCACGGCAAGCACGTCTGGGCCGACGGCGGTGTGCGCCACCCTCGCGACATCGCGCTCGCGCTCGCCGCCGGTGCCGCCAACGTCATGGTCGGGTCCTGGCTGGCCGGTACCTACGAGAGCGCCGCCGATCTGCAGCAGGACGGCGACGGCCGGCTCTACAAGGTGTCGTTCGGCATGGCCTCCTCGCGCGCGGTCCGGCACCGCACCCGCACCGAGTCGGCGTTCGACCGTGCCCGCAAGGCCCTGTTCGAAGAGGGCATCAGCTCCGGGAAGATGTACATCGACCCCGAGCGGCCCGGCGTCGAGGACGTCATCGACCAGATCGTCGCGGGCCTCCGGTCGGCCTGCACCTACGCGGGCGCCGCGTCGCTGGAGGAGCTGCACGAGAAGGCCGTGGTCGGCATCCAGTCGTCCGCCGGGTACGACGAGGGCCGCCCGCTACGCACCAGCTGGTAGGAATTCCGCCAGCAGTTTGTCGGTCAACGCCCGCAGGTACTCGCGTGCCCCGGGGTCGTACGCGGTCGGGTCCGCCTCGGCCTCGTGCTGCCCGTTGAAGAAGCGACCCGAGACGTCAGCGCGCCCGACCAGCCGAGCGGTCGCCGCGACGCCGTCCTCCAAGGAGGTCAAAGGCCGGATCCCGGCCTCGGCGACCATCCCGGTCGGCATGTACGTGCCGGGATGGATCGCGTTGACGGTGACGCCCGGCGGCACGGTCGCCGCCAGGTCGATCGTCCACATGATCTGGGCCAGTTTGCTCTGCGCGTAGGCGCGGCCGCCGTCGTACGAGCGCTCCAGCAGCGGATCGGTCGGGTCGAGCGGTGCCTGCCCCAGCGAAGCGACGTTGACGATGCGCGAGAGGCCGGGCAGCAGGGACGACGTCAGCACCACTCCGGCCAGGTAGTTGACCGCGAACCGGCGCTCGATGCCGTCGGCCGAGACCTGGCGCCCCCGCCCGGGCGGCCCGCTGCCGATACCGGCGTTGTTGACCAGCACGTCCAGTCCCGGGAAGCGGCGGCGTACCTCCGCACCCAGCGTCACCACCGCACGAAGGTCGCTCAGGTCCGCAGCGACCGTCTCGACTCGACCCGGCAGGTCGGCCGCGGCCGCCGCGGCCTTCGCCGACGTCCGCCCGTGCAGCACCACGATGGCCCCGTCCGCAGCCAGCCGCCGAGCCAGCGCCAGGCCGTGTCCGTTGGTCGCTCCGGTGATCAGGACAGTCAGCTCCGCCATACTTCGACCCTATGCCTGTCGAAGATCTGGTCGCCGCAGTCCGCACCGGCCTCGCGGCGGTGGCCGACCCGTCCAAGGCGCCCGGCATGCAGGCCTACATGAAGTCGACGATGCCGTTCCTCGGCGTCCAGAAGACGCCGCGGGCCGCGGTCACCAAGTCCGTGTTCACCGAACACCCGCTGCCCGACCGGGCGTCCTGGGAAGCCGCGGTCCGCGAGCTCTGGCACGGCGCCACCTACCGCGAGGAGCGGTACGCCGCGATCGCCCTCACCGGCGCCAAGGCCTACCGCGTCCACCAGGACGCCGACACGCTTCCCCTCTACCGCGAGCTGATCGTCGACGGCGCCTGGTGGGACTACGTCGACGAGCTCGCGAGCAACCGGGTCGGTCCGATCCTGCGCGCCGATCGGGCCACCGTCACACCCCTGATCCGCGCCTGGAGCACCGACGCCGACCGGTGGCTGCGCCGCACCGCGATCCTGTCCCAGCTCATGTTCAAGGCCGACACGGATCTGGGGTTGCTCGTCGACGTGATCGAGCCGAACCTCGACGACCGCGACTTCTTCCTGCGCAAAGCGATCGGCTGGGCTCTGCGCCAGTACGCGTGGACCGATCCGGACTGGGTCCGCGCCTACGTCGCCGCGCACGAGGATCAGCTTTCCCCGCTCTCCCGCCGCGAGGCGTTGAAGAATATCTAGCATGGACGTCACCGAGGGCGCTCTCCTGTGGAGCCCGAACGACCAGGTCAAAGTCGGCGCCCGCATCACTGCGTACCAGCGCTGGCTGGGCCGGGACGGCGACTACGACGACCTCTGGCGATGGTCCGTCGACGACCTCGAGGGCTTCTGGAACTCGATCTGGACCTACTTCGACGTCCTCGGCACCCGCGCCGACGGTCCGGTGGTGACCGGCGGGGAGATGCCGGACGTCCACTGGTTCGCCGGCAGCACGATCAACTACGCCCGCAACGCGCTCCGGCACGCACGAACCCAGCCCGACCGCGTCGCTCTGCTTGCCGCTGACGAGTCCGGCAATCGCCGCCCGATCACCTACCGCGAACTGGCTCGCGAGGTGGCCCGGGTCTCCGCCGGCCTGCGCGCCCTCGGCGTCGGCCGGGGTGACCGGGTCGCCGCCTACCTCCCGAACGTTCCGGAGGCCGTGATCGGGTTCCTCGCCACCGCGAGCCTCGGCGCGATCTGGTCGTCGTGCTCACCCGATTTCGGGGTCTCCGCGGTCGTCGACCGCTTCGCGCAGATCGAACCCGTGGTGCTCCTCGCCGTCGACGGCTACCGCTACAACGGCCGGTCCTTCGACCGGCGCGACGCGGTCACGTCGATCGCTGCTGCCCTGCCGAACCTCCGCGCAGTAGTGCAGGTTCAATCCGATGACTACGCCGTCCGAGGCACCGCCGCAGTTCACCCAACCACCGTCACGTGGGCTTCACTCGGCGCCGACACCGACCTCCAGGAGCCGGAGTACACCGACGTCCCGTTCGAGCACCCGCTCTGGGTGCTCTACTCGTCCGGCACCACCGGCCTGCCCAAACCGATCGTCCAGGGCCACGGCGGCATCGTCCTGGAGCACCTCAAAGAGCTCTCCTTGCACGTCGACGTCGGCCCGGACGACGTCCTGTTCTGGTTCACCACCACCGGCTGGATGATGTGGAACCTGCTGGTCGGCGGGCTCCTCGTCGGCTCGACCGTCGTGCTCTACGACGGCAGCCCTGCGCACCCCGACCCACTTGCGCTCTGGCGCGTGGCGGCGGAGGCCGGGATCACCCACTTCGGGGTGAGCGCGGCGTTCCTCACCGCGGGCGCCAAGCAGGACCTCCGCCCCGCCGAGGAGTTCGACCTGTCGGCGCTGCGCTTCGTCGGCTCGACCGGGTCGCCGCTCCCGCCGGAGGGCTTCGCCTGGGTGTACGAGCGGGTGGGCGCCGATGTGCTGCTCGGATCGATCTCCGGCGGCACCGACGTGTGCACGGCGTTCCTCGGCTCGGTGCCGCTGCTGCCGGTGCACGCGGGGGTGCTGCCGTGCCGGCACCTCGGCGCGAAGGTGGAGGCGTACGACCCAGCGGTGCCGGACCCGCCTTTCCGGCCACTGATCGACGAGGTCGGCGAGCTCGTCGTCACGGCGCCGATGCCGTCGATGCCGGTGATGTTCTGGAACGACCCCGACCGGTCCCGGTACCGGGAGGCGTACTTCGACGTCTTCCCCGGCGTCTGGCGGCACGGCGACTGGGTGCGGATCCGCCCCGACGGTGGTGCGGTGGTGTACGGACGGTCCGACTCGACGCTCAACCGGGGCGGCGTGCGGATGGGAACGGCCGACTTCTACCGGGTGGTCGAGGGCTTCGGTGAGATCGCCGACTCGCTGGTCGTCGACACCGGCCACCTCGGCGCCGAGGGCCGGCTGCTGCTCTTCGTGGTGCCCGCTGCCGGGGAGACGCTCGACGATGCCGTGATCAGCCGGTTGCGCTCGACGCTGCGCTCGGAGTTGTCGCCCCGCCACGTTCCGGACGAGATCCGGGTGGTCCGCGGCGTCCCCCGGACATTGTCCGGCAAGAAGCTCGAGGTACCGGTGCGGCGAATTCTGCTCGGCGCGGACCCCGACCAGGTGGCCAACCGCGGAGCCCTGGTCGACCCGGACGTGCTCGACGAGTACCGCCCTTAGGCTGGTGCCCGTGGTCGAGATGAGCCGGGAGCGCTTCGAGGAACTCGTCGGCGACGCGCTGGACGCGATCCCGGCGGAGTTGCTCGACCGGATGAGCAACGTGGTCGTCCTGGTCGAGGACGACGCCCCGGAGCCGGGCTTGCTCGGTCTGTACGAGGGCCATGCGTTGACCGACCGCGGCTGGGATTACGCCGGTGTGCTCCCGGATCGGATCACGATCTACCGCAACCCCACGTTGCGGATCTGCGACACCGAAGAAGAGGTGGTCGACGAGGTCGCGATCACGGTCGTCCACGAGATCGCCCACCATTTCGGCATTCCGGACGAGCGGCTGCACGAACTGGGCTGGGCCTGAGGAACTCCTGTGTCCTGCCGCTGCCCTGGTGGCTGACGGGTTCTACTCTGAAGCCACGGTCAGTGGAGGGAAAACCATGCGCTCTGAATTGTTCGCCGCCTCGAACATGGAGCAGGAGTCCGCACAGCCGGGCCTGCGTCTGCAGAATTCGAAGCTTCTCAAGGTGGAGCTGCGCGGCGAAGTCTTCGCCCGGGTCGGTTCCATGGTCGCGTACCAGGGGAACGTGCAGTTCCAGGCCCAGGGGTCCGGCGGGGTGAGCAAGTTCCTGAAGCAGAAGCTCACCGGCGAAGGCGTGCCGCTGATGAAGTGCGTCGGCCAGGGCGACGTCTTCCTCGCGGACGCCGCTTCCGACATCTACCTGATCGACCTCGAGGGCCCGCACGACGGTTTGACGATCAACGGTGCGAACGTGCTCGCGTTCGAACCCACGCTGCAGTGGGACATCAAGATGGTCCAGGGCGCCGGCATGTTCTCCGCGCAGGGCGCGTTCAACACGGTCTTCTCCGGCCAGGGTCGGATCGCGGTGACGTGCAAGGGCACGCCGGTCGTCCTCCGGGTCGACCAGCCGACCTACGCGGACCCCCAGGCGGCGGTGTGCTGGTCGGCGTCGCTGCAGACCGGGTACCACCGCGCCGACCAGCTCGGCCTCGGGACGCTGCTCGGTCGCACGACCGGTGAGGCGTTCACGATGAGCTTCGCCGGTCAGGGCTTCGTCGTCGTGCAGCCGTCCGAGCAGCCGGCCGGTTTCGGCGCCGGCGGCGGTGGCCAGCAGCAGCAGGGCGGCCTGGGCAGTCTGTTCAGCTGAGCCGACCGCTCACCCCGAACGACAGCGGGCCGCGACCTCTCCGGAGGCCGCGGCCCGAGTCGTTCGTCGGTGTCAGTTCGGCGCGCAGTTCCCGCAGCGGCGCCACTCCACCTGGTCCGCTGCCGCCACCGCGTCACGACCGGCGTCGTCGAGGAGGCAGCAGGTGAGGCACGGCTGGCCGTAGGCGGGCAGTGTGTAGGCGTAGCAGCAGGTACGTCGCAGCAGCAGCGGACGCCATCCGTGGCCTTCGTCCAGCTCCGCGATCTCCACCAGGGCGTCGACGCCGGCGGGCAGTATCGAGAGCAGCTGACGCACGGTGTCGGCGCGGTCCGGGAGCAGCGCCGGGTCGGCCGTCGCGGCGGGGTAGCCCATCGACTGCGCCACGGTCCCCCACAGCGGTCGCGGGCCTCCGCCGCGGAGCGAGCGGAACGCCTCGACCGCGGGCAGCAGGTGGTTCTCGACCAACGTCCGCCGAAGGACGTCGAGCAACGCCTGGTCGGACTCCACGACCGAGACACCGGACTCACCGGCGATCGGGTCGTCCGGCAGCACGGTGTAATGCAGCGAGAGGAATTCCAGCGTCGGTTCGCCGCCCGGTTCGGCGGAGACGGACACCCGACTCGGCGAGACGTCGACCACGCGGCGCTCGGTGACCCAACGGCCGACGGCGACCTCGATCAATGCCCAGGTGTAGGCCTTGAACGCCAGTGCCGACGCGACCGGGAACCGCGAGCTGCCGTGCTGCTCGCCGTAGCGCGCGATCCAACTCCGGAGCGCGGGGGGATCCGCGAGCAGCTTCACCGCGGGTCGGGGCGCGACCGAGGGCGGCAGCGTCATCGCGCGACCCCCGCATCGAAGCACCCTCTGGACCTAGTCATGAGGTTAGGTTAGCCTAACCGCACCAGAGAAGGAACATCTGGGGTACGAGGGGAGCCGTACCTAGTTTGTCACCTTTGGTACGCCCGGCCGGGTGACTCAGCCCCGCCCGGCCGGGCGGATTTCTCGGTCGACGCCCCTAGAAGCCTGGCTGGAGCCCGCCCCAACTGCGGCAAGCCCAACGCCCGTCTTCCTCATCGAGCACAATATGCCCGGTATTCGGTAAATGATGCGTCAGGGCCCACGTAGGCTCGATGTGGGCGAGTCGAGACACGGCTAAGCGCGTCGCCGCCCCGTGGGTGACCACGACGGCGGTACCAACGTCCAGGCCCAACACCACCTCGTCGAGCGCTCCTAACCAGCGTTCCAGTACCTCGGCACCGGATTCTCCGCCGCCGGGGCAACGGACCTCCAGCTCGGCCCGGACCAGCCAGGACGCATAAACGTCGTCGAACGCCTCGTGCGCCTCGGCGTCCCGCCGGTCGTGGAGATCACCGAGGTACGACTCCCGGAAGCCGTCGTGCACCTGTACCGGGAGATCTCGGGACACCGCGAGCGGCTCCGCCGTCTGACGGGCACGGAGCATCGTCGACGACCACACGGCTCGTACGTCTTCGTCGGCCAGCGTGGCCACGAGCTTCTCAGCCTGCTCCACTCCCTGTGCGGTGAGCGCGGGCCCGGGAACGGTGCAGTGCAAGCTTCCGACGGCGTTGGCTTCGCTCTGTGCGTGCCGGACGATGATCAGCCTACGCAACGCCGGAATCACACCTCACCGGCGCGGACGCGTTCCAGCCACGCCGCAGCGTCGGCGAAGTCGTCGTCCGACGGCTCCGCGCGTCCGTCACCCTCGTGGTCGGCGCCGGCTCTGGGGTAGGACCCGAGGAAACGCACGTCCGCGCAGACTCGCCGCAGGCCCATCAGCGCCTCGCCGACCCGGGCGTCCTCGATGTGGCCGTCGCAGTCGAGGAAGAAGCAATATCTGCCCATCCGCTCCTTCGTCGGACGCGACTCGATCCGGGTCAGGTTGATCCCGCGCACGGCGAACTCGGTCAGCACCTCCAGGAGAGCTCCGGTGCGGTCGTGCGCGATGAAAGCGACCAGCGATGTCACGTCAGCGCCGGTGGGCGCCGGCGGACGACCCGGGCGAGTGACCAGGACGAAGCGGGTAACGGCCGACGCGTTGTCCGCGACGTTGACGGCCAGCTCAGCCAGCTGGTGACGCTGCCCGGCCACCGGCGCGCAGACCGCACCGTCCCAGTCACCCCGGAGGACACCTTCGGCGGCGTCCGCGGTCGACGGCGAAGCAACGAGCTCGGCGCCCGGGACGTTCTCCCGCAACCACCCCTGGCACTGAGCGAGCCCGTGGGGGTGGGACGCGACGGTCTTCAGCGACCCGATGTCGGCACCGGGAGCGGCGTACAGGTTGAAGGTGACCGGAAGCAGGACCTCGCGGTTGATCATCAGCAGATCCCCGCGGACCAGCCCGTCGAGGGTGGGGGGCACCGCGCCCTCGACCGAGTTCTCCAGCGGAACCAGAGCGGCATCCGCTCTCCCGTCCCGCACCGCCCCGAGCGCCTCGGGCACCGTCACCATCGGAAGAAGCTCAGCGTCGGCTGCGCCGGGGACCAGACGCAACGCTTGCTCGGCGAACGTGCCGGCGGGTCCCAGGTACGCGTAACGAGTGAGCACACCAGACATGCCCGGAGCCTATCCGGCCGGGCGCGCCGTCCGAGACGACATTTCCGGCTTGCCGGGCCGGGTCAGCCCAGGCGGGTCAGACCCGGTGGAAGAACGTCAGCGAGCCCAGTACCGCCCCACCGACGCGGAGCGGCGTCGCGATCGCGTCGAGCGTCCACGTGTTCGCGCCGGACCGGATCCGCATGAGACCCCGGGCCAGCGCACCGGTCGACAAGGCGAAGAGCGGGGGGATGCGCTCCACCTCGTCGGGGCGGAGGCGCATCCGCGCGGCACTGAAGTCGATGAGGTCGATGACGTCCTCGAGTAGTCCGCGCCCGACGAGACCGTCGCGACGCGTCGAGACGCCCAGGGCGGTATGGCAGTTCGAGGAGGCCGCCAAGACGACGCCGTCCCGGTCGAGTAGTAGGCAAGGCTCCTCGGCCTCACCGACCGCTTGCAGCCATGCTTCCAACGGCCGGGCGCCACCGACGAGTCGTAACGTCGGGACGACATCCGGAGCTACCTCGGTGGAGGCAACGGACATGTCGATGTGGGCCATGTGGGCGTGAGCCCTCCTCCCGACGGACCGCCGGCCGACGCGCCGCGGGCACACGCCCGGGCGGTATCGACCGGATCACAGCTGTGGGCGGAACTACCCGTCTGCCGTCCGAGGAAGCCGGTGGGTTCGACTCGCTGCGGATTCGATGTCCGTGTATCTCCATACGCCCACCACCAGAGTAGACGCCATCACAGCATGCGTGCAGAGGAGCGACAAAGAGTGGCGTCGCACTGGAGGGCCGTCTCGCCCAGTGGGACGGACTCGTCACATCCTGCGCACTAGTCACTCTGGAACTCATGAGTTTGAGCTCGCGTCCCAGTCTCGGACGACTGGATCGATTGCGGAATCCGCGAAATAGGGCCACATCGGCCAAAGAATTCTTGAACCCCGTTCAAGAATTACGACCTGGTGGACCCGGTGACCGACTAGTCCTCACCTCACGGCCCCGTGGAGCCCCGCCGAACGGAGGATGAGCGAGGTTTCCGTCGCCACCGTCAGGAGTAGGCCGGCGCTCCGGATTGGGTCCGGAAACGGCGAAGAGCCGTCA